>DMPF01000211.1:0-513 GCA_003456095.1 Bacillota bacterium | reverse complement strand
CCAAGCTGCGCTACGCCCCGTTATCATTTATTGTTGCCGACGGTGGCTTTGCAACCGCTGTGCTTTAGTATAACACAATTTTAAATTGAAGTAAACCTGAATCTCCTGCTCTTACCTTTGTTTAATCATCCCTAATCTGGGTCAGGGCAAGTCGTTTTGCCTTTTTGTCAACGGCTGCCTGCAGCTCTTTTTTGCTGTTGACAAGGCGGCCTGTCTGCACATCCGTGAGCAGATCCCGTAGTATTTTGCCCACCAACGGACCCTTGCCCACTTTTTGTACCAGATAATCCCCACTGATTTTAAGCTCGCCTGGATATAAAACGGTGCCTGCCAGGACCCTTTGAAAGCTGCCGGTTATCGCTGCAATGTAGGCCGGGTCTGTTCCCAGACCGCGTGCCCTGTTATCGGCATCGGCCAGCAGGAAAAGCTGCCGTGCTGCCTCCACGAAGGACTCCCGTTCTGTAAAATCACGCGACCGTTTTTTTATCCAGCGGTACATGCGCCTATCATCCA
>DMPF01000200.1 GCA_003456095.1 Bacillota bacterium | reverse complement strand
TTCATTATGCCGTTCCCAATATTCCGGGAGCTGTCCCCCGTACCTCCACTTATGCCCTCAATAATGTAACGCTGCCTTATGCCCTTGAGCTGGCCAACAAGGGATACGAGAAGATAATGGCAGAGAATTCCCCTCTGCTCACGGGCTTTAACGTTTTTAAGGGCAAAGTGGTACACAGGGCGGTTGCTGAAGCCCTTGCATTGGAATACGAAGAAGCTGTTTAGTTATTTTAAAAATTCTGAAGGATGTTACCGTAGCGATGTAGAAATTACCTTTTAGCAGGTTTAATAATCCAACATGCAAGGAGGGAATTTATTTAATGAAATTTTTAAGGGTTGACATGGCTTCTGGGGCCGTGAAATTGGAAACACCAGGTGATGACTACACATTATATGGCGGTCGTGCCCTTATCGCCAAAATACTAACTGACGAAGTAGACCCCAAATGTGATCCCCTTGGCCCCCAGAATAAGCTTGTGATCTGTACCGGCCTGTTGGCGGGCACCAACGCCCCTACTGCGGGGCGTCTGTCCGTAGGCGGCAAGAGCCCGCTTACCGGGACAATCAAGGAGGCCAATGTCGGCGGCACAGCCGGCAGGATGATGTCCCGGTTGGGTATACGGGCGATCATTGTGGAAAACTCCGCACCGGGCAAATCTTTCATCCTCAAGATCAGTGACGGTAATGTCCAGCTATTGCCTGGAGAGCAGTATGCCGGTCTGAACAACTATGAACTGGTCTCGCGCCTGCAAGAGGCATACGGTGCCAAGATCGGCGTGATCAGTATTGGGGGGACCGGGGAGCGGGGTTACCGCAACTCCACTGTGCAGATCACCAACACCGAAGGCTATCCCAGCAGGGCAGCGGCCCGCGGCGGTATGGGAGCAGTGATGGGCTCCAAGGGACTCAAGGCCATTGTCCTGGAACCGGGCAGCGCAGCAGAGGTTGCATACAGCGACAAAGAAAAATTCAACAATGCCGTTAAAAGCTACGTGCAAGGGATTAAAGATCACCCCGTCTCCGGTCAGGCCTTGCCTGCCCTGGGCACCGCCGTGCTGGTAAATATTGTCAATGCCATGGGTGCGCTTCCCACGCGCAACTTCAGCAGCGGGAACTTCGCCGGGGCGGAAGCGATCGGCGGTGAGAACATGGCCCAGATCCTGGGAGCAAGGGGCGGCAAAGCCGGCCATATCTGCCAGCTTGGTTGTCCCATCGGTTGTTCCAATATCTACCATGATGAAAATGGCCGTTACCTCACCTCCGGTCTGGAATATGAGACCATTGCCTTAAACGGGGCCAACTGCGGTATCAGCAGCCTCGATACCATTGCCCGCATCGACCGGCTCTGCGACGATTTCGGCCTTGATACCATCGAGACCGGTGCCACCATTGCCGTCTGCATGGAAGCGGGCAAGATTCCTTTCGGTGACGATAAGGGCGCGCTGGCGCTGATCCAGGAGATGATCGACAGCACTGCACTGGGGAAAGTGCTGGGCCAAGGCACAGCCGCGACAGGAAAATACCTGGGAGTTAAACGCATCCCCACGGTCAAGGGGCAGTCGATTGCCGGATATGACCCCCGTGCCTTAAAAGGAACAGGCGTTACCTATGCGACCTCCCCCATGGGTGCGGACCATACCTGCGGCAACTCCATCCTTGAACAGAATGTCGCCCCCACGCAAAAAGAGGGCCAAGTGGAGATATCCACCCACCTGCAGGTGGGCATGGCCACTTTTGACAGCTTGGGGATGTGTATTTTTTCCGGCTTTTGCACCGCTGATCCAGCCAATGTGGGCCACCTGCTGGATATGGTCTCTTCCAGGTTTGGCGGGGATTGGGATCCGAACAAGTTATTCTCCATCGGTATTAACACCCTGGCCATGGAGAAACAATTTAATGCTGCGGCCGGCATTGGTGAGGAGCTAAACTGCCTGCCCGAGTTCATGACAACAGAGCCGCTACCGCCTACTGGTAGCGTCTTCGATATTACGGTAGCAGAGTTAAACAAAGCAATACCATTCTAACAAGGCTAGGGAAAGAGTATGCGGATACGCGTAAAACTTTATGCCACTTTCAGGCTGAATTATAAAAACAACTATAATGTGGAAAAAGGGCTCCCCTTGGCATTGCCCGAGGGGAGCACCATCCACGATGTATTGGAAATGTTGCAAATCAAACCCGAAAAAGTATCCCTGCTGCGTATAAATGAGATAAGCACGAGGGATTTTTATACCACTGTAACCGATAACGATGTAATCGATATATTCCCTTTCGTGGGAGGAGGCTAAGCTTGGTAAGGTTTAACGTTGTGGGGCTTTATCTTCCACAAAGGTAATCTGCCACCAGGTTGCCCACTTCGCTGGTGCTGTAACCCATACGCCCTGCTGCCAGGCTTTTAATTTTTGTGGCGCAGAGATCCATGACAGCCCTCTCCAGTGCGGAGGCCGCTTCTTTTTCCCCCAAATGCCCCAGCATCATGCCGCCGGCACAGATGGAGGCCAAGGGGTTAATCATATTCCTGCCCGCATAACGGGGAGCTGAGCCGCCGATTGGTTCGAACATGGAGGTCCCTTCCGGGTTGATGTTGCCGCTCGCGGCAATGCCCATGCCGCCCTGGATCATGGCGCCCAGATCCGTAATGATATCCCCGAACATGTTGTCGGTGACGATAACATCGAACTGCTCCGGATTTTTTACCATCCACATGCAGATGGCGTCCACGTGGGCGTAATCCCGCTCCACCTCCGGAAATTCAGCGCCTAGCTCATGGAAAGCCCGTTCCCAGAGATCGAAGGCGTAAGTAAGCACGTTAGTCTTGCCGCAGAGCGTAAGCTTGTTCATTTTACCACGATCCCGGCAGTAGCGGAAAGCATAACGCAGGCAACGCTCCACGCCGAAGCGGGTGTTGATCGATTCCTGAACCGCCACCTCGTGCGGTGTGCCGCGGCGCAGAAAACCACCGCTGCCGGCATAGAGGCCCTCCGTATTTTCCCGCACTACCACGAAATCTATGTCGGCAGGCTCCTTGTCCTTAATGGGGGTATCGATCCCCGGGAAAAGTTTGACGGGGCGCAGATTTATATACTGATCCAGTTCAAAGCGCATACGCAGCAGGATCCCTTTTTCCAGGATACCCGGCCTTACCTCCGGATGGCCAATGGCACCGAGGAAGATGGCATCGAACTGCCGCAGCGTCTCGATAGCGCCGTAGGGAAGCACCTCTCCTTTTTCAAGATAATAATCCCCGCCAAATGGGAAGGTGGTAAAATCAAGGCTAAAGGCAAAACGGGCTGCCGCTACTTTCAGGACCTTGACTCCCTCCCTTACCATCTCAGGACCTGAACCGTCTCCCGGGATCACGGCGATCTTATAACTTTTCACGGTTAAACCTCCGATTAAATCTATAGTCAAACTTTGCCTTTTCTGCTTGGCGTCTATTATACCGCAATAACCGCTATACCGCAATAACCGCATAATGGTCAGTGGTCAAAACATTTTTGCGGGATGTTTCCGCGGGATACGTATTGTATAATTCCTCTGAATCCTAAATCCTTGCGGCTTGCCGTGGTATGAGGTATATTGTAGAGAACAACCTAAACAACGATCGCACGAGGAGGAGACAGGGTGGAAGGATTGCGACGGGAGATAATCGAACTCGTTTACCAGCGGGCCTACCAGCGGCGGCGCGTGCGCCTTGCTTCAGGCCGGGAAAGCGATTTTTACGTGGATTGCAAGCAGGTTTTACTCACGCCGGAGGGGCTCTATAAAACGGCCCGTTATGTGCTTGAGCTGATCAAGGAAGAAAAGCTGGCGACGGAGGCGGTAGGCGGACCGGTGATGGGAGCGGTACCCCTGGCGGCAGTGGTAAGCGCCCTGAGCTTTGAGCCGGGATCACCAAGGCTCCTGGCTAGCTTTTTTGTCCGCCCGCAGGCGAAGGAACATGGCACCGGCAAGCTGGTGGAGGGTCCGCTGCTGCGTGCCGGCATGCCCGTGCTGCTCCTGGATGACGTCCTTACCACCGGCGACTCGGTGTTGCGGGCGGCGCGGGCTGTGCAGGAACTGGGCTGCATGGTGGAGCGTGTGCTGGTGATTGTGGACCGCCAGGAAGGGGGCAGGGAAAACCTGGAGCAGGCAGGACTGTCCCTCTCTGCCATCCTCACCCGTGAAGAGCTGGAGCGTTATTAAGGAAATTTCTGATAATTACCGCAAATTTGTATGGTATTACACAAAAAAAGCCCCACCTGAGGCGGTGGAGCTGTTTACGCACAATACCGTCGAAAAATGTAAATTGCTTGATTTAAGAGTTCAACTTTTCTTTCAAGCTTTTGCCTGCCTTGAAGGAGGGGACCACACTGGCCGGAATAGTAATTTTCTCGCCTGTCCCCGGCTTCCTTCCTTCCCTTGCTTCCCGGTTACGTGATGCGAAGGTGCCGAAACCAACGATCTGCACCTTTTCCCCATTGGACAGCTTCTCCTCCACTGTCTCCAGGAAAGCGTTGAGAAACTCTGCGCCCTGCTTCTGCGTCATACCTGTTTTTTGTGCAATCTCTTTTACCAGTTCTGCCTTTCCCGTAGTCATTTTAATACTCCTTTCATTTATTTTAGTTTTGATGGCTGCACCGGCTGTTATGCAGGCACAGTAAAATTTCCCTTTAACTATTTCGTCAATATCATTCCCCGGACCGGCAATAAATTATGTATAATGGCCCATTGTCCATTGCCTAAGTGCCGCTGATATGATAACCGGCATCCACATAAATAATCTCCCCGGTGATGCCCCGGGAAAGATCGCTGCATAGGAATAGCGCCGTATCGCCCACCTCCGTACCGCTGATATTGCGCCGCAACGGCGCCTTTGCGGCAGCGTTATGCAGGAAAGAGGAAAAATTCCTGATCCCCCGGGCAGAAAGAGTATTTACCGGGCCGGCAGAGATGGCGTTTACCCGGATCCCCTGTGGACCCAGTTCGCCTGCCAGATAGCGCACCGCCGACTCCAGGGCGGCTTTGGCCACTCCCATAACGTTGTAGTGAGGCATATGACGCTGGCTGCCCAGGTAAGTAAGGGTGATAACGCTGCCGCCCTCGCCCATCAGGGGAGCGGCCGCGCGGCTGATGGCAAGCAGGGAATAAACGCTCACCTCCATGGCCAGGCGAAATCCCTCCCGTGAGGTCTGTAAAAAGGCTCCCTCCAGGTCTTCCCTGGCGGCAAAGGCAACGCTGTGGACAAGAAAATCAAGGCGGCCATATGCGGCGGCGTATTGGTCAAAAAAGCCGGCAATCTGTGTCTCCTCCTGGAGATCGCAGGCTATGAGCAGTGGTTCCTTTTGCAGAGCACCGGCGGCCAGCTTCTGCAGCTTGGGCAAAAAACGCTCTCCCTGGCAGGAGATTGCCAGGCGTGCTCCGCCCTTGTCCAGGGCCTCGGCAATGAACCAGGCCAGGCTGTGATTGTTAGCCGCACCGAATACGGCGCCTGTTTTACCTTCGAGCAAGTGCTGCCCCCCCTTTTACCGTTGCCACTTTATCCTGAGAGTATAGTATAACATTCCCTAATTGTTTTTTAAAGTGAATTTATGATTTTCAGGGCAAAAGAGCATAAATTTAGGGGTACAATTTAACTTCCATCAATATAGATTCCTGCCGCTATCGAAAATTGCTATTTCCGCCTGGGCAACAGTACGGGTTATAATACAAAACGGTAAAATATCTTTGGGAAGAGGTGAATAATCTATGAGTGAGAGGAAGGCTCTTGTTGTTGCGGGTATTGTTATCGGTATTATCGCGATCTTACTGGTTTTGCTGGGCAACCCGGCGAACATGGGATTCTGTATCGCCTGCTTTTTGCGTGATATCGCCGGGGCATTGGGGCTGCACCGTGCCGCCATGGTTCAGTACCTGCGCCCGGAGATTATCGGTCTGCTCCTGGGAGCGTTTCTTACGGCATGGAAATTCCGGGAGTTTCGCTCCACGGGCGGTTCCAGTGTAATGCTGCGTTTCATGCTGGGAGTTTTTATGATGATGGGAGCGCTCATTTTTCTCGGGTGTCCCTGGCGCATGCTGCTGCGCCTGGCAGGCGGGGATTTGAACGCCCTGGTGGCCCTTCCCGGCTATCTGCTCGGTATCTGGGTGGGAACCCTTTTCCTGAAGCAGGGCTATACGCTGGGACAGTCGCAAAAGCAGCCGCGGCTAAGCGGCCTGGTGGGCCCCCTGCTGGCCCTGGGTCTGTTTTTACTGCTTTTAGCCGCTCCCGCCTTTGTGTTTTTCAGCGCGGAAGGGCCGGGCTCCATGCGGGCGCCGCTTTTTGCTGCCCTGGCCGCTGGCCTGGTGGTGGGTGTGCTGGCACAGCGCACCAGATTCTGCACGATGGGTGCGTTTCGTGACATTTTCCTTTTCCGGGACTTCCATCTTTTCTCCGGGGTGGCTGCCCTCTTTCTGGTGGTGCTGGCCGGCAACCTTCTTCTCGGCAATTTCAACGCAGGCTTTGCGGGCCAGCCTGTCGCCCATACGGCTCACCTTTGGAACTTCCTGGGCATGGGTATCGTCGGCCTGGCCGCGGTCCTGGCCGGCGGCTGCCCGCTGCGTCAGCTTATTCTTAGCGGCGAAGGGAATGCTGATGCCACAGCCACAGTCCTCGGCCTGGTTGCCGGGGCGGCACTTATGCACAATTTTGGCTGGGCTGCCGCTCCTGCGGGAGTTCCGGGAGGCGGGCAAGCTATGGTCATTGTCGTCTTAATTTTACTGCTTGCCATCGGCTGGTTTGTAACGCGCCAGGCACGGCAGGAGGAGGCCTCTTCTTCCGTCTCCCCGCCTGCATAAATCATAATACCTTTTTATTCTTTGTCCTTGTAGCTTCCCTCTACTAAAACACCGCCAGCCTGCAAAAAGACTTTAATCTCCTCCCCGTCGGGCAGGGCGCAGCGCAGCGCCGTGCCGCAGCTCGAGCTGATCCGGCGCGGTACCGGCACCATCTTGTAGCGCCATTTCTCCCCCGTTAGCAGCTTCTCTGCCTTGATTGCCTGATAAGTATTGCTGAAGGTAAAATAACAGTAATGCTCCATTTTGTACTGTCTGCCCCTTTTGACATTTTATGGCGGAACCTGCCGCTGCTTGCAAAAACCTCGTCCTTCCTGTTGGCTCATAATCATTATAGCAAAAATAGGGCGTAAGCCCAGTAAATTTATTATATGCCGCGATCTATTAAGACCGTAATGCTTGAAGGAAAATTGTTGGTTAATGAAGAATTTCAAACTGGTGTGTTAAGCAAAAAGGCAGGTGAGGCTCCCATGCAGGTGATTTTGCAGGGAAAAGGCTTAAGCAAGTGGTACCAGATGGGGGAAGTCCGCGTAGAGGCCTTGCGTGGCGTGGACTGCGAAATTTATGAGGGTGAGTTTGTGGTCGTGCTGGGGCCAAGCGGTTCGGGCAAGAGCACCATGCTTAACATGATCGGCGGTATGGATCAGGTCAGCGCGGGGGAGCTTTATTTCCGTAAGGAGCCGCTCCATCTGGCCGATGAAAAGCAGCTTACCCAATACCGCCGCCATACTGTGGGCTTTATCTTCCAGTTTTATAACCTCATGCCCAACCTCACCGCCCTGGAAAATGTGCAGCTGGTGGCGGAGATCGCTGACAACCCCCTTGATGCCGCGGCACTGTTAAACGAAGTGGGTCTGGCTGACCGGGCGGACCATTTTCCCTCCCAGCTCTCCGGCGGGGAGCAGCAGCGGGTGGCTGTGGCCCGTTCACTGGTGAAAAATCCCGAACTGCTCCTCTGCGACGAGCCTACCGGCGCCCTTGATTTTGCCACGGGGATCCAGGTGCTGAAGCTGTTAAAGAAATTTCAAGCGGAATACCGCAAAACGGTGATGGTGATCACGCATAACGCCAGCATTGCCGGAATGGCCGACAGAGTCTTTCAGATGAAAGACGGCAAGCTGGCCGGAGTATACCGTGTGGAGGCGCCGGTCGCCCCCGATGAGGTGAGCTGGTAATGCTGAGGCGCAAAATGCTGCGCGACCTTTTGGAAAATAAACTGGCCTATATTGCCTGCCTGGTGATCATTGCGATCGGTTTGATGACCTACACCTCCATATCTATTGTGATGGAAAACCTTTACCGGGCCAAGGATAATTTCTATGCGGAGGCTCGTTTTGCCGACGGCTTTGCCCGGGTGAGCAGCATGCCGGCAGCCCATCTGGACCATTTGGCCCGCATTGAGGGGATCGGGGATATAGAGGGGCGGCTGGTCAAAGATGTGCGTGTCCTCAACATGGACGGAGGGCAAAATGTTCACCTGCGCCTTGTCTCCCTCCCGTCCCTCCCGGAGGAGCATGATCGCCCGATCAATACGCCCTTGCTCGTGGATGGATCCCCTTTAAATGACAAGGATCGGGCACTCTGGCTGAGTCCGGATTTTTTCGCGGCCCGGGAGTTGGAGCTTGGCGAGGAGATAGCTTTGCTTGTGGAAGGCCGTGCCGTCGTCTTTACCATTGCCGGGACGGCGCAGAGCCCGGAATTTGTCTATGCCCTGCGTACGTCCAGGAGATGTACCCAATGCCGGAGACCTTTGGCATCGCCTATCTGTCCGGCTCCACAATGCAGACCCTGTTCCGGGAGCGGGACCGGGTCAATGATCTGGTTTTCTTGCTGGAACCGGGCTATATCTATGCGGATGTGGAAGAAAGATTAAAGCCCCGCCTTGAACAATACGGTCTGATCAGCATTTTCTCCCGCGCAGACCAGGTCAGCCATGCCATTCTCACCATGGAGCTGCAGGGGCTTGAGGGCAGCGCTACGGCAATGCCCCTGCTCTTTCTGAGCATTGCCGGGGTCATCCTCTATATCCTTTTGAAGCGTATGGTGGAGCAGCAGCGGGGCCAGATCGGCACCCTGAAGGCCTTCGGTTATACCAACGGGCAACTAATCATGCATTATCTCTCCCATGCCCTGCTGCTCGGCCTGCTGGGCGGCCTGCTGGGGGGACTTTTAGGGATCTGGCTTTCCACCTTCTTTACGGAGATGTACGCCCGGTTTTTCCAGCTTCCCGGTCTGGGCCGCGAGCTTTCCTACAGATATCTCTGGCTAGGCATCATCCTTTCGCTTATTTTCTGTGCCCTGGCAGGATATTTTGGCTGCCGCCATTCCTTGAGGCTCCAGCCGGCGGAGGCCATGCGTCCGGCGGCGCCGCCCCCGGGCCGCCGGACCTGGTTGGAAGCCTGGGCATTGTACTGGTCTCTGCTTACGGTTCAGGGGAAAATGGCCACGCGCAACCTCTTTCGCAACAGGCAGCGCAGTATCTTTACGTTGATCGGGGTCATGTTTGCTTTCAGCATGATGGCTACTACCTGGTATTTCCGTGCCATCACCGATTTCCTTATTTTTGACCAGTTTACCAGGGTGCGGACACATGATCTCCAGCTGTCCTTTTCCCGGCCACTCTCCCTGCCGGCGGTGGAACGGGAACTGGGGCGTTTCCCCGGAGTTAAACGCTTTGAGCCCATGCTGGAGGTGCCGGTAACACTGAAACACCGCTGGCAGGAGGAGGATACGGTTATTTTGGGGCTTCCCCGGGATGCCTATCTCCATAATATTCTTACCGCTGCGGGGGAGCGGGTGGAACCGCCTGCCGATGGGCTTGTGCTGGCGGAATATCTGGCGGCGGAGCTGGGCGCGTCGCCGGAAATGGAGCTGATCATGGAAAGCTACCTGCTGGAGGATCCTATCCATGTTACTGTGGTGGATGTTATCCCACAGCATCTCGGCACCAATGCCTACATGGAGATTCATGCCTTAGGCAGGCTTTTGGGTCATGGTTCCCTCGCTACGGCGGCCCTGCTGGCCGTGGATGAAGGGGATATTTCCCTGCTGCGGGAGCGCTACCGGGAAACGGATACGGTGGCGGCTCTGGAAGCGAGAGGGGAACTTCTGGATAAATATCGTGAATTGATGGCCTCCTTTGGCTCGATGCAGTACGTCTTTGCCGTATTCGGTTTTATCATCGGTTTTGCTATTATTTACAACTCCAGCATTGTCTCCCTCTCCGAAAGGCAGCGGGAGCTGGCTTCCTTGAGGGTCATGGGCATGACCCCCGGCGAGGTGCTGCAGGTCCTCACCTTTGAACAGTGGCTGCTCAGCGCTGCCGGTATGCTGGCAGGCATTCCTTTTACCATTACCTTGATGTATGCTCTCTCCCTTGCCATGGCTAGTGATCTGTTTTCCATACCTGTGATCGTAGATGCGGAGATGTTTATCGTGGGCCTGTTGGGGACGGCCCTTGCCATTTTGGCGGCCCAGTGGTCGCTGGGGCGGCGTATGCGCCGCCTCTCCATGTTGAATGTTATGAAGGAGCGGGATTGAGGGTATATTCTCGCGCTGCGGGAGCATGAGGGTTTAGTCTGAAACAACAATAAAAAAAAGGGGGGGGTTGTCTCTTTGAAGAAAAACGTCAAATTGATCCTGTGGGTAACAGTGATTGTGATCATATTTGCCTATGCCCTGTATGCTTATTTTCGGCCGCTTGCCGCGGACCTGCTGGAGGCCCGGCCGCAGGATCTGGAAAAGAGCTTTACTGAAGAAGGCACCGTAATCAGCTATGTGGAGCAGGAGATCTTCAGCTTGGGCGGGGGCAAGGTGCGGGAACTTCATGTGCGCCAGGGCACAGCGGCAACCGCCGGCGATCTTTTGCTGGTGATGGATACGGAAGAACTGGAGCTGCAACAGGCGCAGCTGGAGGGTCAGCTCATCGCCGCGCGGGGTCAGCGGCAGACCGCTCTTAGAAGCTATTCGCCAGCCCACGTGGCGCGGCAGACACTGGCTATTGAACAGGCGCAACTCCTCGCCATGACGGCAGAAACCGATTATGCGCATTACCAGGAGCTTTATGCGGCGGGGGCGGTGAGCCGCAAAGCCCTTGAAGAAACGGAGCGGAGATTTATTGAGGCGCAAAACATGCTCAGCCAGCAAAAACTCGCTCTTGACCTTTTAATGGAAAAGATCACACCACCGCCCGGCACAGCGGAGCAATTCAGCGGTCTTTTAGCCTCACTGCAAGCCCAGCAGGCCCTGGTAGCATACAGAATAAAGCAAAGCTCAGTTTTTGCCCCTTTTGATGGTGTTATCGGGGAAGTATTTGCCGAAGAAGGTGCCATCCTGCCTCCGGGCGCGCCGCTGCTCCATCTGTTTCAGCCGGATCGCCTGCGTGTGGAGGTCTTTTTACTCTCTGCCGATATGGAACAGGTGCAGCCAGGCATGCCTGTAAGCATTACCTATGCGGGCGGGATCAGGGATCACCTCTTTGCCGGAGAAGTTCACGCCATCGCCCCTGCGGCCATAGAGACCGTTTCCCCCCTTGGTCTTGTGGAGCAACGGGTTAAAGTTACAGTGGAGCCGGCGGGGGAGATGAATATTTTGCGCCCGGGCTATGCCGTGGATGTGCGGTTTGTCACCCACCAGGCGCCTGGCAAGCTGGCAGTACCTGAAACGGCCATCTTCAAAGACAACGGGGCGGACGCCCTCTGGGTGGTACGAAGAGGGCGGGCGGTTATTCAGCAGGTGAAAAAAGGCCTGGAACTTGACGAAAAAGTGATCATCGAAGATGGTCTTAAAGCCGGTGACCTGGTTATCCGTAACCCCCGTCTGGAGGGTCTGGCGCCGGGTAAACGCATTACCGAAAAATAATTTCGGGACACAATGAAAATTTTTTTAAAAACTTCAGGAGAATATGAGAATATTTAACAAAAATATTTTCATTGTGTCCCGAAATTATTCACAGGGTGACAGGGATGAATACGATAGGAAAAAAGATTACTCCATTTACGGAAAAAAAATAACCTCACCCAAAAACAACTTGCTGACTGTACCGGACTGCAAAGGGGAAACATCAGTCATTATGAAAAGGATAAAATCAAGCCTGCTACTGAGGCTATCATCGCCCTTGCCCATTATTTTGACGTGAGCACGGACTGGCTGTTGACGGGAGAAAAAAAGCGGGGGAAAATAGCATTGTTCACTCGTTTAAGCGGTGCGGAGAGAGGTGAGGTGGAAAAATTCGTCGAATTTCTGCTGTGGCGGCGGGAGAAGCTCGGAGAACATTCCGCATACTGTGTTGCGGAAGATGGGGAAAGATTTGACGCCGGGGAAGGGACATCCAAGTAATAAGATCGGGTCAGGCCGGTGCTTCATCTGCCTCATCTGCCTCAGCCGATTAGAATACGTTCTTCCGGATAATTAATGGCTCCGGGATTGAACCTTCTGGTAAGGGCAAACAGCAGGGTTAAGGGGCCGATACGGCCGGCAAACATGGTAATAATGAGCAAAATCCTGCCGCTGTTTCCCAGGTCGGGGGTTATGCCGGTAGTTAAGCCTACCGTGCCGAACGCGGAAAAGACCTCGAAGGCCAGATCCAGAAAAAGTTTTTGCTCAACGATGGAAATGGCAAAGATCATGATGAAAATTAAAGATATGGAGATGAACAAAACGGCCAGAGCCTTGAGAATAAGCGAAGGGGGGATGTGCTTTTCGTATAGGACTACTTTGTCGCTTCCTTTAATTAACGCCCGGACGGTGAAGAGAAGCAGGGCGAAGGTTGTTGTCTTCACACCTCCGCCGGTGGAGGCGGGAGAGGCCCCGATAAACATCAGCAGCAGCAGAAAAAAAAGGACAGGGGTTGTGAGAGCGTCAATGGGGATGACGTTAAAACCTGCTGTGCGTGGCGCGGCTGCGGTAAAAAATGCCGCAAAAAGCTTATTGCCGAAGCCCAGCCCGCCCAGAGTCTGAGGATTGGCGTACTCCATGCTGAAAATAATCAACGTACCCAAAAGCAGCAGCACGGAAGAGAAAAGTAGCACCAGCTTGCTGTGCAGTGAAAAGCGAGCCGGCTTTTTGTGCTGCAGCAGCTCAAGGATGACAGGGTAGCCCAGCCCCCCCGCGATAAACAAAAATACAATGGTACCGCTGACCAGGTAGTCTCCCACATAAGCGGTGAGGCTCTGGAAGCCACCGGTCAAATCAAACCCCGCATTGCCGAATGCGGAAACGGCATGGAAAAGAGCAAAGAACAGGCCCTTCTCCCAGCCAAACTGGGGGATAAAGCGCAGGCTTAAAAGAACTGTGCCGGCCAGGATAAGAACCAGCGATATTTTGACAATAGACAGGATCAACGAAACAACGCCTTGAATAGAATTGGTATTCAGGGCTTCTTTGATGATCAACCGGTCCTTGAGGGTTATGCGTCTGCCCAGCAGCACAAATAAAACGGTTGCCGTGGTCATGAACCCCAGGGCTCCTCCCAGGATCAGGAACATAATGATCAGTTGGCCGGCTGCCGTGAAGTAGGTTCCTGTGTCCACCACCACCAGGCCGGTAACACAGACGGCCGATGTGGCAGTAAAGGGGGCATCAATAATGTCTATTCTGCCATCCGCTGTAGCAAAGGGCAGGGAAAGCAGCATTGTACCTGCCAGGATCATGGCGGCGAAGCCGCCGGCCAGATAACGGGCCGGGGAGAGGGAACTATTACCCATAACAACCCCACAAGAAGTGTAAAACATTTTGTGTAAATGGGTCTTTCACTTAAGCTTTGGATATACTATCTTCTGTCAATTATCCACCAGGAGGATAAGACAATGCTGGAAAGCAACCTGAGCGCATGGCGGGACGCTATCAGCTCTGCCTGACTAAATACCATCCGTCTTTTTCTTCCACATGGGAATCGCAAAAAACCCATGAAAGCGGCTTCAGAAGTGGTTTTTGCTGGCACGCCCGGTAGGATTCGAACCTACGACCCACGGATTAGAAGTCCGTTGCTCTATCCCCTGAGCTACGGGCGCGTGTATTGTTTATTATACCACAGCAGGCGTAAAAAACAATGGGGCAAGTATCTCCGCAGCCCATGGTCGCCACAAAGTCGAATTCCACATCCGGTATTTCAGTGAGTGGTTTGGACAAATGCTTGGTCAAATCGTATCCAAGCTCACTCATGGCAGCAACGGCTTACGGATTAATAATTCCGGAAGGGCGCGAACCGGCGCTGTACACCTCCACGTTACTCCCCCCGTGCATGAGGGCGAATGCTTCTGCCATCTGGCTGCGGTTGGAATTCTCGATGCAGACAAACAAGATCCTCTTCATAGATATTTTCATTTCTCCTTTAAAGATATTTGGCAGCAATTTGTACGTTCTTGACATAAAAAAGGGAGTGTGTTACACTGGTTATTGCCTCAACGAGACAGCAGTGCATGGCATTTAATGCATGCCGGGTTGCTGGTGAATATTGTCGGTGCGTGGTGGGTGTAGCTCAGTGGTTAGAGCACCAGGTTGTGGCCCTGGGGGTCGTGGGTTCAATTCCCATCACCCATCCCAAGTCTAATTTATTCAATCAATTAAGTTATAAGCATTGCTGGGGTGTGGCCAAGTGGTAAGGCACGGGACTTTGGATCCCGCATTCGTAGGTTCGAATCCTACCGCCCCAGCCATTTTATTTCCAGATTCCGCAAATCAATTAGATAGGCGGTTTTCTCTTATCATTAATAATAGCCCCAGATACATAAAGAATTAACGGGAGGTCAGAATCATGCAAATAGATACTATTGCCATATTGGGAGCAGGCAACGGGGGCAGGGCAATGACTGCCGACTTAACACTGGCTGGGTTTAAGGTTAATTTATTTGAGTTACCCCAATTTGCACCCGGTATAGCAAAAATTTTGAACAGCGGTGAAATAACAATATCAGGAGTTGCCAGGGAAGGCAAGGCAAAGATAAACCTGGTTACCACGGATATTGCCGAAGCATTACATGGTGTGGAGTTAGTTATACTTTGTGTGCCCTCTTTCGGACAAAAATAATGGCAGAAATTTGTGCCCCGGTGTTGCATGACAGCATGACAGTTGTTCTTATACCGGGGGGATTCGGCAGTTTTGTTTTTTACCGGGCACTCCAGGATTCAGGAATAGATAAAAATATAACGCTTGCTGAAGTAGCCACACTTCCTTATGGAGCAAGGATTACATCCCCTGAAAGCGTAATCATACACATTAATGATAATTGTTTAGCTTA
>DMPF01000053.1 GCA_003456095.1 Bacillota bacterium | reverse complement strand
AAACTCCAGCGCCCGTTCCAGCACAAAAATTGTTTCTTTGCTGACCTGAACCGGCCCTATTCCCGCAGCCGCGTTGATACGCTGCAGGTCACTGCCGTGCATATGCCTGTTTAAGATACTTTCCAGCCGCTGTATCTCCGCGGATATCTCCCCCATGGCCGTCTGCGCGATCTGGACGGAGCGGTGGTAAAGGGTGATATCCACATGTGTATCCATGGCAAAGAGAGTGCGGCTGTGTTTCCGCTCATCCGCTGCGCAACCGAACAGGGCTGCAAGCAGCAACACCGGCAGCAGCGCGATGATCGGCACAGCTGTACCACGATCTTTTTTTTTCATCAATCCGCCCATATATTTATGGTAGCATTTTTAGCATCGTTAAGCAAGTGAGGGGTAAGCAGGTTTGTCGTTTTTTATACACCGGCTGGAGGTTAAATCAGGCCGCGGGCGAAAAATAAAAGGACGAAAATAACAAGCCCGAGCATCACCGCCATCAGCAGCGAATCAAAACTGAGGTTGCGGATATTCCACTCCAGGGGATTAATCCCGGCGAAAATACTCTTCCTTTGGTGGTGTTTCGCCACGGAAGCCGCTTCCGGGCCTTCGCCGTCCCTTCTTTCGAGCAGTTGCCTGGCAGCGTTGCCTGCCCTGGTATAACCCTCGTCCAGCGCTTCATCCAGCTCGCCGGTCCTTTTGGCCAGGTTGCGGGCATATTCACCGGCCCGTTCATAGCTTTTATCCAACGCCTGATCTAAGATAGTGGTACGCCCCGCCAGCTCCCTGGCCGCCTTACCGGTGGCCGTATACGCTTCATTCAGAGTATCATCCACCTGCCGGAAACTCTCCACCAGATAACGTACCCTCGTTCCTGAACTGCTGTACAGGCAGTCCACACGTTTGTCAAAAATGCTCAAAAAAGAACAGATGTTGATAAATTTAGCGGCAAGGCGGTAATAAAACCGATTCACCCCATCATCCAAGCTGCCGCCGCTGCGCAATAAAACGGCAAAGGCAAGGTTGAGCAATGGGGCAAAAAGGAGATATTCGATACTCAGCCAGCGGGGCAGCGGACGCGTTAGCCAGCCCAGGCGCGCCGCCAGGAGATAAAACAACACGGCCGGCAAAAGTCCCGTAAAGGCCGCTCCCAGTTTAGAGGTACTGAAAAAGGAAAATTCGGCAACATACTTAATGCTGTCAGGGGTAAAGCTAAATGCTTTGGCCGAAGGAATGAGCAGGGCATCCATAAAATAATTGGGCGCAAGCCCAATCAACAGCATCAGCGGCATAATCAGGCAAAGGGGCAGGTAGAGCAGGCCGGGCGGACGCCTTTGCATAACCGCATCGCGGGCAGCCCCGCCAAAAACACCCTGAAAAAATTTGAGGTAATAACAAAGGGTAAGAGCAGCACCGATCAAAAATACCTTTTCCGCAATGAAGATATCCAGTCCACCGTATTGATTGTAGGCTCCCAGCAGCGCGTATTGGATCAGTTTTTTGCTGGTATAGCCGTTTAAGCCGGGCACCCCGGCGATGGCAAGCATGGAAACGAGGAAAAAAGCGGCCAGCAGCGGCATTTTTCGCCATAGGCCCCCCAACTTCCCCAGCTGCACCTCACCGCAACAATAATAGACAATTCCGGCAATAATAATAAAGGCTACCTTGAAAAGGGTGTGGTTGAAGGCATGCAGGACGGCCCCGCCATACCCTAACGTCTCCCCCAGGCCGAAAAGATAGGCCCCCGCTCCGGCACCGGCAATGATATAGCCCATCTGACTCACCGAGCTGTAAGCCAAAAGCTTCATAATATTTTCCTGCTGCAGCGCCATGACGGCGCCGGCCACCATGGTGAGCAAGCCCAGCCACATCACCAGGTAGCCGCTGCCGCGGGCAAAATTAACAAGCTCCCCCAGCTCCGGGGCGGTCGGGGTAAATAGGACAAAAAGCAGGCGCAAAATGCCATAGATACCCACCTTGATCATGGCCCCCGATGAAAGAGCGTTAACCGCGGCAGGCGCCGCGGCATAGGCCCTGGGGATCCAGAGATGTAACGGCACGACCAACGCTTTGATGCCGAAGCCGATAAACAGGCAGGCAAAGATAAAGGAAACATGTGCATTACCGTCACCGATCAGCTCCATCAGCGGGACCAGCTCCACCGTCCCGGCAGCGCTATACAGGGCAATAATGCCGAAAAGCATTACCAGGCCCCCGGCCAAACCCATAAAAAGGGTAAAGCTGCCAGCGGCAATGGCTTCACTGCTGCGACGGCTGATGATCAGGAAATAGGAGCTGAGTGTCATTAATTCAAAGAAAAAGAAGAGGCTAAACAGATCTCCCGTGAGCACAACCCCCAGGCAGCTTCCCAGTGTTAGCAGGGAAAAGGGGAAGTAGAGGTGTCGCGCCGTTTCCCGCTCCAGGGCAGCCACGGCATAGAGCATGGCCAGCAGCCAGGCTATGCAGATAAGCAGGGCAAAGCTAAAACCGAGATAATCAACCCGGAAAAGAAGCCCCACCTTCATCATCCGGTAAAAGTAATGTTCCAAAGTGCCTTGCTGCAGCAGGGGATAAAGGGAAAGCACACCAAGCAAGGTAAGCACAGTAGCGCCGAGGGAAAAGTGAGCAACCCATCTACCTCCCTTTATGCCCAGCAAGATCGCCACGAGGGCGGCGGCCATGGGAAAAAGTACAACGGCCACCGGACGCCATGTATAAACTGTCTGCGAGATTGCAGCGCCATATTCCGCTGCTGCTAAAGACATAAATGGCAACCTCCTGTCTGCATCACTTAATTATCAGGGCAATCCCAGTGTATAGAGGTAAGCGGCAGTCTGACGGGAAAGTTCAAAAAGTATATTGTCGGGCATCAACCCGAAAGTCAGGCAGGAAAGGGCCAGCAGCCCAAGCGGAATGATCATCCACCGCGTCGCTTCGCTCATTTTTTGCGGTTTTGTCCCGTAGCTGCTGTTAGCCGCATGCCCTCCCCCAAAAAATGCCGCAATAATGATGGGAAGATAGTAAAGGCCATTGAGCAGGCTGCTTACCAGCAGCACAAACAGTAAAAACGGCGATCCCGCATCAAGCGCTCCCAATCCGAGATACAACTTACTCAAAAAGCCGTTCAACGGCGGAATGCCGATCATAGCCAAGGCCGCAATAGTAAATGCCCCCATGGTCAGGGGCATCTTCTTGCCGATGCCTTGCAGCTCATTGATATTGCGCAGACCCGTCTTCCAGATAATCGCCCCGGCGGCGAGAAAGAGGGTGCTTTTCATCAGGGCATGACTGAAAATGTGAAATATATCGCCGACCATCGCCCGCTCCGAAAAAATTACCATACCCATCACCACATAACCCATCTGCCCCACGCTGGAGTAAGCAAGGCGCCTTTTTAAGTCTTCCTGGGTCAGAGCCACCGCTGAGCCAAGCAGAATGGTGATCACCGCCAGGACCAGCACCACGGTGTCCCAGTAGCCGTCTCTGACCACCGGCACATTGAAAACGGTATAGATAACCCGCAGCATGCCATAGGCACCGGTTTTAAGCATAATCCCGGAAAGCAGGGCGCTGGCCGGTGAAGGGGCAACGGGGTGGGCATCGGGAAGCCAGACATGCAGCGGGAACATACCCGCTTTCATCCCGAAACCAATTAAAAAACTGATAAAGGCAAGGAATGCCATGGTGCCGGGTACCGCAACAAGCGTCCCCTCGCTCAGGCTTACCGTTCCCGCTAGATCAAAGATGATCACAATCGCGAAAAATAGAGCCAGCCCACCGATAATGGTCATGATCAGGTACTTGTATCCGGCGCGCAGTGCTTCTTCCGTCTCCTCGTGGATCACCAGCACGTAGGAGAGAAGGGACATTAACTCAAAAAAAACAAAAAGGGTAAAAAGATCGCCGGCCATAAAGATCCCCATGCAGCTCCCCAGCACAAAAATAAAAATGGGGTAATAGCGATCCGTGTTGTGCTCATGCGACATATAGTCAATGGAATAGATGGAGACAAGCATCCACACCAACGCAGAGATCAGCGCCAGGGAAAAACTGAGAATATCCACCCGCACGGAGAGCCCGAGGCCGGGAAGAATGTCAAAGATGCGAAAGGCAATGACTTCACCGGCAGCGATGGGCGGATACAGCGCCGCCACCCCGATGAAGGTAAGCACCGTGGTCAACACCGACAGCCCGTTGCGCCAGCGCTCGGAATACCTGCTCACCCAAAGAATTACAATGGAAAGGCATAAGGGAAAGAGCACTATCCCAACCGGCAAAAAATTATAAAAGGACGATACCGACAGCAAAACGTTCACTCCTGTTACTTATAATGTATCTTAGCATACCACAAAATATCGGGACACAATGAAAATTTTTTCAAAAATTTTCATTGTGTCTAGAAATGAGCCAATTGCGATGTTTGA
>DMPF01000251.1 GCA_003456095.1 Bacillota bacterium | reverse complement strand
GCCATTTTAAGAAAAGGCCATATTATTATGCCACGGGGCAATGATACAATTTTAGCCGGCGACAATCTAATAATTTTTACCAATCCCCGCATGAACAACCAACTTGATCGCTTATTTGCCGGTGGAGGCAATTTATTGTTTACAAAGAAAAACAACTCCCTCTTTATGCAGTAACATTTTTTTACAAGGAGCTTGAAATGCGATTCAAGGTACTCGCATATTTATTGGGGACACTCCTCATTTTTCTGGGGGCTGTTTTATTTACGCCGCCAGTATGGTCCATAGTTGACCGGAGTGAAACAGGCAGCGGCTTTATATATACTGCTATCCTTGCTCTTGTTTTAGGATTTGCTTTGCGTTTCCGGAATAAAATACCGGAGCATATCTCGATCAAGGAAAGCTTTACCTTTGTTGCGCTGGCATGGGCTGTATCCGCAACGGTGGGAGCACTGCCTTATTTTTTTTCAGGGGGATTTACCTTTGTTGATGCTTTTTTTGAAAGCATGTCCGGATTTACCACAACAGGTGCTACGATTATTAAAGATGTGGAAGTTCTGTCCCGCGATCTGCTCTTCTGGAGGAGTCTCACTCAATGGCTGGGAGGCATGGGAATTATCGTTCTCTGTATAGCCATGTTTTCACGTTTGGGGGTGCGAGGGGGAATATACCTTTTAAAAGCGGAGGTTCCCGGCCCAAGTCCGGAAAGAATTGTGCCCCGCATTGCCGAGACCGCAAGACGTCTCTGGTTTATATATCTTGCTATCTCCATGGTGCAGTTTTTGTTGCTTGTTGCTGCCGGATTGTCAGTGTTTGATGCCTTAATTCATACTTTCAGCACCATGCCCACCGGTGGTTTTTCAAACTATAACACCAGTATTGCTGCTTTTGGCAATTTAAGGGTAGAAATTATTATTATATTTTTTATGTTTTTGGCAGGGGGCAACTTTAACCTTTATTACGCCCTATGGCAGAAACGCTTGAAGCATTTGTTTGCCGATTCAGAATTACATTTTTATTGCCTGGTTATTGTTTTTGCCACTGCATTAATGACAATAATTATTGTTCCCCAATATTACGGGAATATTGGGGAAGGGTTAAGGTACGCCTCATTCCAAGTCGTTTCTATAATTACCACAACTGGCTTTGTAACCGCCGATTATGAAAGGTGGCCTCCTTTGGCCGGTATAATTCTTTTCTTCCTCATGTTCTTGGGAGGTTCCGGCGGTTCAACGGGAGGGGCAATAAAACAGATTCGCATCCTCATCCTGATCAAGTATGCTGTGCGGGAGTTGCATAAGATTCTCCATCCTTCCGCAGTAATTCCATTACGCCTGGGCGGCAGGATTATTCCGGAAGCAGTGGTTCACAATACAATTGGTTTCACTCTGCTTTATTTACTGGTTTTTATCGTGTCGTCCCTGCTGCTTGCCGGAATGGGGCTCGATTTTGTCACGGCGTTTGCCGCTGTCGCGTCTTGCCTGGGTAATGTAGGTCCGGCATTGGGCTTACTGGGTCCTACGGAAACTTACGCCTTCTTGCCGTCTTTCATAAAGATTGTTCTGTCTGTGATTATGCTTATGGGCCGGCTGGAGATCTATACTATTTTAATCTTACTGCTGCCGGAAGTATATTCACCCCGCGCAAACCGCGTAAAGTCCATGTTAGGTTAAACAGATTTTTTTAACGGTAAGTTGGTCTTATTGTACCATCCACCCGTATATAATCAATATGTTGAAGTTTCCCCCTATTAAGTTAACATAATATATATTATCGGACTATATAAATCTCCCTCCCCCCTTGACAAAATGCGTAAATGTGTTTATGATAAAGCTCAAATTGAAATATAAAAAAACAATAATCAGGAATAGTAAGAAATTATGAATAATCGCATAATTATATTTGAAAGCACTTTAAGGGATGGCGAACAAACTCCGGGAGCAACGCTGAACGCTCAGGAAAAACTAGAGATTGCCCGTCAGTTGGCCCGTTTAAATGTGGATGTGATCGAAGCGGGTTTCCCCATCTCCTCCCCAGGAGAACTCAAAGCTGTCCGGCGGATCGCCAAGGAAGTCAAAGGGCCGGTTATCGCTGCCCTGGCTAGAACAGTACAGGAGGATATTGATTGTGCCTGGGATGCGGTAAAAGATGCAGAAAAGCCACGTATACATGTATTCCTGGCTGCTTCTGATATTCACATGGAGAAAAAGCTGCGTAAGGACCCGCAGACTTGCTTGCTGGAAGCGGTTCAAGCCGTTAAATATGCCCGCAGTTTAACAGCAGATGTAGAATATTCCCTGGAGGACGCAACGCGAGCACGGGAGGATTATATCTATCAAGTTGTTGAAGCGGTCATTGACGCAGGCGCAACTGTGGTAAATATCCCTGATACGGTTGGCTATGCCGTTCCGGCAGAGTATGGCGCGCTGATCCGTCGTATTATGCAAAATGTGCCCAATGCGTACAAAGCATTGTTTAGCGTACATTGCCATAACGATCTTGGCCTAGCCGTAATCAATTCTCTGGAAGCAGTTAAAAACGGTGCCGTACAAGTGGAATGCAATATTAACGGTATCGGGGAAAGGGCTGGCAATGCTGCCCTGGAAGAGATCATCCTGGCTACGAAAATCAGGGCAGATCACTATCCTTACGAAACAGGAATCAATACCAAGGAGATTTACAGGACAAGCCGGCTTGTCAGCAAGCTTACCGGCATTCCTATTCCCGTTAATAAAGCGGTAATTGGTCTTAATGCCTTTGCTCACTCTTCCGGGATTCACCAGGACGGTGTGCTTAAAGATAAACGCACATATGAGATTATCAACGCCGAACTGATCGGAGCACAGGCCGCCCAGATGATCCTTACCGCCCGTTCCGGAAGGCATGCCCTGCGCAACCAACTGGAAATAATGAATTATACACTGAATGATGACGAATTCGCGGATTTTTATCATCGTTTTATTGAACTGGCCGACCGCAAAAAAGAAGTTTACCGGGAAGACCTGGAAGCCCTTCTTATTGACATATCATATGCAGATCCCATATACGAATTGGATTACCTCCATACTGTGGGCGGAACGCGGACAATCCCGGCGGCAGTAGTTGTGCTGCGTCGCGGCGGAGAAAGCTTGGAGGCCGTTTCTTCTGGTACCGGCCCTATTGACGCTGCCTATAAGGCGGCTGATATGATTACAACTTTAAAGACAGAATTGAGCAGTTTTAATATCCGTGCCGTAACCCAAGGCATTGATGCCCTCGGTGAAGTATCGATTACACTGAATCATGAAGATAGAAATATTATCGGTCGCGGCATAAGCACAGATATCATTGAAGCAAGCGTCAAGGCTTATCTGGATGGTATCAACAAACTGCTCAATTTACAAGCGAATAGCAATAATAATAAATAAGAGTGTTACCCATTAGATAATTGTATCGAGCATTACAGACAGCCCGAGTATTACATGGCTGTAGGACAACCCGCCCTGGATGTAAAGCGTGTACGGCTCGCGCAACGGGGCATCAGCGCTGAATTCACTGGAGGCACCCTGAACAAATGTTCCTCCAGCCATTAAAATAGGATCTCCGTAACCAGGTGTGGTTCCGGGAACAGGCGTAAAGTGAGCATTAATGGGAGATGAACACTGTACGGCGTTGCAGAACAGGGCCAGTTCATCTTTACTTTTCAAGTGAACGGTTTGCACCATATCTCCTCTTTTATCATTATAACGAGGAGAAACTGTATAACCCGCCTCTTCCATGGCGGCAGCAATTGTCACGGCACCTTTCAAAGATTCTGCGACGAGCTGAGGCGCCATAAAAAAGCCCTGGTAATAAAGGCGCTTGTTTTGGATAAAAGCACCCAGCTCTTTACCAAGTCCGGGAGCGGAGAAAGCTTCACTAATGCTGGAGATATATTTTTTTCTCCCCACTATATATCCCCCGGCAGGAGCAAGGCCGCCGCCGGGGTTTTTGATTAAAGAGCCTGCAATTAAATCTGCTCCCCCTTCCAAAGGTTCTTTATTTTCCACAAATTCTCCGTAGCAATTATCCACCAGGATGATCACATCTTTGGCATAACCGCGTACTGTCGCCGTCATATTAGCAATATCCGTTACAGTGAGCGCCGGACGAAATGGATTATAACCCCGGGAGCGTTGTATAAACACCAACCTGGTCGGAGCTTGCAGCAATGCGGCCAATGTGCCGTTTTCATGCAACTTTGGCAGATCCCCCATCTCAACATGGGCAAAGGAAATACCCCATTCCGTAAGAGAGCTTTTGTCGGTATCGTTGATTGGCAAAGATTCCTTTTGACCAAGGATAGCCCTGCTGAGCGTATCATAAGGCGGACCGGTCAAGGAAATCATCCGTTCACCGGGTCTAAGCAGACCGCGCAGGCAGGTGAATATGGTATGTGTACCGGAAAAAAAATGAGGACGCACGATCGCGTCCTCTCCATGAAAAGTACGGGCGAAAAGGGCTTCCAGTTTATCCCGGCCCATATCGTGGTAACCGTATCCCTCGTTGGATTGAAAACAGTCATCGCTGATTTTTTCTGAAATGAAAGCCCCCAATACTTTAGCTTGGTTGAATAAGGCATGCTCAGTGATTTCCCGGTGTTGCACAGCCACCTTATCTTCCACTTCTTTGATAAATAAAGCGGTTCTTCTCCTTATTCCGACCATTTCCCACCACTGCACTGAACTCACCTTTATTCCACAGCAGATGGTGTAAGGCTGATATTAACAGTACGGAAAGGTATAATAGTGGAGATGGCATGTTTATAAACCATCTGCTGTTTACCTTCAACGTCGAGGAGAATTGTAAAGTTGTCAAAGCTCCGGATGCTTCCTTTAATCTGATAGCCGTTAACTAGGAAAATTGTTGCGGCAATACTTTCTTTACGCAGCTGGTTTAAAAAAGTATCTTGCAAGTTAATTGTATTTTTGTTCACCGGTCATTTCCTCCTTCTCTATTTGTAAATCTATTCGGTAAATATTATCAATATCCTGCCAGTTGGGAGCAGATGCTTTCTAAAATAGAATCAAAATTATCACCTTCATTAAAATAAAACCAATTTACCCTGTGATCGGCACGAAACCAGGTTAATTGTCTTTTTGCGTACCTCCTTGTATCTCTCTTTAAAAAGGACAAAGCTGCTTCCCAGCTCCATACCCCTTCCAGGTAGGCGATTATATGCCTGTAGCCAAGGGACTGCAGCGCCTTTTGGTTTTTCGTATAGCCTTTTTGCAGCAATCCCCTTACTTCCGCGAGCAACCCCTGTTCAACCATCAGATCCACCCTTTTGTCGATGCGCTGATAAAGCTGTTCCCTAGGCATATTAATCCCAAAGAGCAGCGGATCATAAAGTGAACCCTTGCTCTTGGTACGTTCTTTTTGCACCGATATGGGTTCTCCTGTTAAATAATAGAATTCCATTGCCCGCAATAATCGTTTTAAATCGTTGGGATGAATTGCCCGTGCCGTTAACGGATCCAGCTTCTCCAGAGTGCTGTAGAGATGCTCCTTTCCCCCAGCTGCCAACTCATCCTGCAGACGCCGACGGACCAGTGTGCTGCTTTTGCCGCTGCTAAAAGTAAAGCCGTCCAGCACTGCCTTAACATAAAAGCCGGTTCCGCCAGCAAGTAAAGGTAAACGACCCCTCGAATGTATTTCCGCAATTGTCTTTTGGGAGATTTGCTGGTAATCATATACGGTAAAGTTAACAGCAGGGTCTGCCACATCAATAAGGTGGTGCGGAACGGCGTCTCTTTCTTTAAGGGTCGGCTTGGCTGTTCCTATATCCAGGTAACGGTAAACCTGGACGGAATCGGCAGATACAATCTCGGCATCTAATCGTTTTGCCAGCTGAAGCGCAAGGGAAGTTTTTCCCACCGCTGTCGGACCTACCAAGCCAAGAAGAGGGATTTTATGCTCCCGCAGAAGGTTGCCGCTCATCCCTTCTTACCCCTCCTCATTATCTCCTCCTGCCAGTTTGGAAGAATGATATTATTGTTGTCGGCCAGTTCATGTAAAATATCGGCAAGCATCTCTGCTTAATAAAACTATTATTGACAAATTGCTCCAACTCTAAACCTATTTCCGCCAGCAGGAAAAGCTTTTCTGCTGATAACAAATCTTCCGGAAGCGGTAAATTTAATTCCAGAGGATAAGGCAGCGTCTCCTGCAGATATTTTCCCTCTCCCGCCCGCTGACGCATCCATTCACCGGTGGATATATCTACGAAGTATTGTGCTTTTATTTCTTTAAACTGCCCCATCATAGGTGCAGAACGGGACAATAATTTTCCCTCACTCTATACATTTATATCTTTAAACATTATAGCATAAGCAGTATTTATAAAAAAAGAAATCTTCCTCATGTTTTAATTAAGGAAGAAATTTAATATCTGGAGAAAGACTCATTTATTCCACATTAATCACTGCAATTCGGACATTTACCGTAAAAATAAAGCTGTACCGAGGAAAGAGCATAACCGGTTTCTTTCTGTACATGCTGCATTACCGAATCATTATGAAAGTCTTCAATGGAAAATTGTTCAACATCGTCCACTTTACCGCATTTTTCACAATAGACATGTGGATGCGGTTTAATTATGGCATCGTAGCGTAAGCCCCCCTCACCCACCTTCAATTCCTGGAGCAGCCCTACTTTATTGAGAACATCAACGGTTTTGTAGACGGTAGCCAGGCTCATGGCAGGATAACTGGGCTTTAGCTTCTGGTAAATCATCTCTACGTTTGGATGTTTCCGTGTTTCACGCAAAATAGCATAAACCGCCATGCGTTGGGGAGTTACTTTAATGCGTTTTTCCCTGAGTATCTCCTCGATTGCCTGCATTTATTTCCCCACCTGCTTTTTAAAAATAAAAAATAATTCCCCGGCTCCTACACATTATATAAATATTAATTAATGAAGTCAAGATTTATTTCTTGAAAATGAATATCTTATCAGTATCAGCACTAATGTATTCACCACGTAGCGTCCATGCTTTAGCCTCATTAATTCCTACTGTGACAAGGCTGCCTGCGTGAGCATTATCGCATTGAAAGTGGATGATCTTATTTGTCCTGGTGCGGCCAGAATAGTAGTTAGGATCTGTTTTACTTTTTCCTTCTACAAGTATTTCCTGCTTTGTTCCCAGCAATTGCGCGTTAATCTCCTGACTAATTTCTGCTTGTCTTTTATTTAAGAGAATTAACCTGGCCCTTTTCTCCGCAGCGGGAAGCTGTCCAGGCATTTCTGCAGCCTTTGTTCCTTCCCTTGGCGAGTAAATAAAGGTAAACGCAGCATCAAAACGCACTTTCTCCAGCATATCCATTGTCAATCTAAAATCTTTTTCCTTTTCTCCGGGGAAACCGACAATAAAGTCGGTGGTGATGGAACACGAGGGTACTATTTCCCGTATTTTACTTACCAGCTCCAGATAGGCTTCCCGGGTATATCCCCTGTTCATCAGAGCAAGTATACGGTTGCTTCCTGCCTGCAAGGGCAAGTGAAAATGTTCGCATATTTTAGGCTCCTGCGCAACAGTTTGGATCATTTTTACGGTAAAATCACGTGGGTGAGAAGTCATATAACGAATACGCAACAAGCCTTGAATTGGAGTTATTTTTCTTAATAAGTCTGCAAAGTCTGGAGTATCAGACAGGTCTTTACCGTAACTGTTAACGTTTTGTCCCAGCAGGGTAATCTCCCGGTAACCGCTGTCTGCCAATGATTCAATCTCGGAAATGATTTCCGCTGAAGGGCGGCTTTTCTCGGGACCACGCACATAAGGAACAATGCAGTATGAACAAAAATTATTACAACCGTAACTAATCGGCACCCAGGCAAAAACATCATCTTCCCTTTTTACCGAAAACACCCTGCTTCTACCCTCTCCCTCCTCTACCGCGATTACGGGAGTGCGTGCGATAGTAGCTTCTTCAAATAACTCCGGAAACCGCCCGAGTGCATGGGGGCCGCCGATCAAATCAATATAGGGGTATCTTTTGCGGATGTACGCAGCTTTACCCTTTTGTTGAACCATACATCCCCACAGGATCATAAGCATTTTCGGTTTACTCTCTTTGTGAGCACGCCACATACCCAATTTGCTGAATACTTTTTCTTCCGCTTTTTGCCGGACGGCACAGGTATTAAGAACTAGAATGTCTGCCTCTTCTTCCACGGATGCGGGAATAAAACCCATGCTTTCCAAGTAGCCTGCCAGTACTTCGGAATCGTAGAGATTCATTTGACAACCCATGGTGTATATAAAATATTTTTTAAGATTTTCCATATAGTGTTTTGACGCCCCAATTTGTATGATTTTAGTGGTTTCTTCATCATTATAGAGTAAATGTTAATCTTCATCAACTTTAGGCAATTATTTTAAAAAATTATAAAAACGCTGCATTATTACAGCAAGTTGTGCTCGGGATACAGGTTCGTTGGGGCGAAAAGAGCCATCTGCAAATCCGGACATAATCGGTTGATCCATCTCGCTGACGAATTTGATTGCATTTACAGCCCAATGGGTTTCTGGCACATCGGTGAATAAATCAGGTTCCCCCTTGTTTTCTTTTTTATAGTTTACATAATTCATGATCCCTGCAGCCATAGCTTCAGCGGCCTTTTGCCGGAATGAGGCGGTTTTAAGCAGGGCCTCCTCCGACGGATTTGTGTGAAAGCCGATTTCCGCAATAATCGCAGGAGATTTTGTCCTTCTGATTACGGCATAGTGATCCATAGCATAGAAGGGAGAATCTTTGGCTGTGACAAGACGTGTCTTGACCCCACGATTGCGCAGCCCTGTCATTTTAAGCAGTTCTTCCAGCACAAAGACAGCTGACTTCCTGGCATCTGCCGAAAATTTATTTCCCCATTCGCCATTATGGGAATGAAAAATCTCAATACCGCCAACATCCGGAGAACCTGCAGCGTTTGTGTGTATGCTTGTAAACAGATCTGCCCCCCATTTATTGGCCATGCGCGATCGTTCTTGCAGTGAGACCGTTTCATCGGCTTCACGACTCATCATTACTTCTATCCCGGGCTGTTTTTCTAGAAGTTGGCGCATCCTTGCCGAAATATCCAACGTTCCATCTGCTTCCACGTAACCCGTTGGGCTCCGATTTGCACGATCCCGGCCACCATGCCCCGGATCTATAAAAATTTTCAATGAAATAACACCTGCCTTATTCTGATTTAAGCGTTCTTCTGTATATTTCTATTCTGATTTTTGAGAATTTGCGCCATTTTGCCAAACAAAAAAGAAAGAACCGCAACAGGCTCTAATTCAGTTGATATTTGGTAAAAAGTTATTTTATATTTTACCCTGCTAAGTGAAAAAATATAAAGGGGGTGAATACTGTGTTTATGTTTAGGAAAAAAAATCAGCAGTTTCCAGTAAAATAATTTTAGGCTTAGGTGCCCTGGTCGCTATCGCTTTAGAAATTGTCCCAATAGCCG
>DMPF01000103.1 GCA_003456095.1 Bacillota bacterium | reverse complement strand
TTTAGGAATCACATTACTAGTGTCGTCATATGCAGCGCTTCCATCACCTCAAAAGCGGCTGAACGGGGCATCACCCCCAGGCGCTCCCAGGTTTCCCGGCGCTCATGCGGCGCATAGGCAGCGAGCATGGCCATCGGCTTGGCTTCCATGCGTGACAGGTCGGCTAGCAAAATATCAGCCACCTGGTCGGCAAGCTCTGCCGCCGGCCGCCGCCCGGATAGAGAGATATATTTCATGGGCATGGCGGGCATGGACGGAAAGACCGGCCACCAGCGCCCGCAGGAGGTTGCCGATAATGATGGAACTTTGGTCTTTGCCGCAGATACCGGTAGGGTTTTTATCCGAGATGCGGCACGGACCCCACTGGCACATGCGGCAGCAAGTGCCGCGCAGCCCAAAGTTGCACTGAGGCTTTTGCTGCTCAAAGCGGTCAAAACAGGTCTCACAGCCCTCGCCGGCCATTTTTTCCAGCAGCTGCCGTGTCGCCGGGTTTGGCGTCAGTTTATGCATATCTTCCTTCCCCGGCATCTCCGCGTTTAAAAGCGGTACATTGTATTTGTACTTCGTCTTTCATTCACATCCTACTCCTGGAAAAGAACGGTGGAAAGGTAGCGCTCACCGGTGTCCGGCAAGACCACCACGATGGTCTTACCCCGGTTTTCTTCCAGTCGGGAGAGACAGAGGGCAACATAAGCCGCCGCCCCGGCGGAGATACCCACCAGCACTCCTTCTTCCCGCGCCAGGCGGCGCGCGGTAATCAGGGCATCTTCTTCGCCGACCTGAATAATCTGGTCAATAACGTCGACATCCAGAATTTCCGGCACAAAGCCGGCGCCGATCCCCTGGATCTTGTGCGGTCCGGGCATGCCGCCTGACAGCACCGGTGAGGCTGCCGGCTCCACCGCCACGATGCGCAGCTCTTTTTTCCGTGGCTTGAGGATCTGGCCCACACCGGTAATGGTGCCGCCGGTACCCACACCGCCGACAAAAATATCCACCTGCCCGTCCGTGTCACGCCAGACCTCTTCCGCCGTAGTCTCGCGGTGGATCTGCGGGTTGGCCGGATTTTGGAACTGCTGGGGGATAAAGGAGTTTGAGTTTTCCAAGGCCAGCTCCTCCGCCTTGCGGATCGCGCCTTTCATCCCCTCTGCGCCGGGGGTAAGCACCAGCTCGGCGCCGTAACCTTTCAGCAGGCTGCGCCGTTCCAGCGACATCGTCTCCGGCATGGTCAGAATCAGCCGATACTTCTTGCTGGCGCAGATCAGCGCCAGAGCTATGCCGGTATTGCCGCTCGTCGGCTCGATGATCACTGTCTCGCTGTTGATCCGTCCCTGTTGCTCTGCCGCCTCGATCATGGAAATACCGATACGGTCCTTGACGCTGCCGCCGGGGTTAAACGACTCCAGCTTCGCCAGCACATCGGCGTAACCGTCATTTACTTTATGCAGCCTGAGCAAAGGTGTCCCGCCAATCAGCTCCGCAATGTTGTTATAGATCCGGCCCATTTTTTCTCAACCTCCCGGTTTTAATAAATTGCTTAAAAAATAAATAGTACTTTACTTCGCCGGAACGTTTCTGCTGCTTTTAATCATAATAAATCAAATAGGTTTAATATGTTTTATTTGCTGTGCATTAGTATAGCAGGAAAGCCTGGATATGTCAACCATAAAAAATTTCGGGACAAAAATTTCGGGACAGAAAAAAATTTTCATTGTGTCCCGAAATTTTTTATGTCCCGAAATTTTTTAGGAAGCCTTTTTTTACGGCGTCTTCAATCAGCACGGCGGCAAAGTCCCAAAGAGCCGGTGCTCCTGCGGCAATAGGGCTGTTGCGTGCCAGTACCTGCCCGAGGTTGACCGCGTGCTCTTGCCAGGACTTGCCTGCCGTGATGTAATTGAGCGTCAACGGCTGCAGCCGGTCCAGAGCGGCGGCAAAGAGTGCCTCGGGGGTGCGCTTTTCCTCAAACTCCTCCCAGAGAGCCCTGAATTCCTGCTCCTGGTCGGCGGGCAGCAGCCCGAACAGCCTGTCGGCGGCCTGCTGCTCCCTTTTCTCTTTGCCGGTGGCTGCTGATTCGTCGTAGCAATAAGTATCCCCGGCATCGATCTCTACAAGATCATGGATCAGGATCATTTTGAAGCTCCGCAGCAGGTCCAGGCTTTCCCTGTCCTGTGCGTATTCCCGGAAAAGGAGGCACATCAGGGCAAGGTGCCAGGAGTGTTCCGCGGAGTTTTCCTTCCTGCTCCCGTCGGCAAGGTAATTTTGCCGTGTCACTTTTTTTAGTCTGTCTGCTTCCAGGAAAAAATCGATCTGTTGCTTTAACCTGTGATCCATTGCGAAATTCCTCCCTGTTGTGGTATATTGTCCGGAAACAGCACCTATCTTCCTTTTGCGGTACTTCTATTAATCCTGCAGCAGGCGGATAACGACTTTAATAGATATTAGCAGACAAAAAAATTTAAGCCCGGCCGCGAGGATTATCCTAACACCTGTTTCATATGTTATAATATAGAAAATATTAGGGCAGGAGTATTTGGAAATTGATCAAAAAAGGCAGCGGCATATCTTTCGACATTTTTCAAGTAAATCCGTGTTTTTACCGCGATCATTATGAGCACCTGGAAATACAGGACTTTATATTGCTGGAAAATCTGGAAAAACACGCTGGTGAAATAGTGAAAGGCTATTCAAAGTTGCTGGAGCCTTTCAAAGGGACTCTCTCTGTGCATGGGCCCTTTAAAGAGATCTTGTTGAGCAGCGCGGACAGGCATGTGCAGAATTTAGCACACCGCTGCCTCTCCCGGGCGTTGCTCCTGGGGGGTGAACTGGGCTGCTGTCTCATGGTTGTTCATTCCTGCTTTAATCCAAAAATGCAATATGCAGGTTATCTGGAGAGTTGGCTTGATCATGCCTCTTGGTTTTGGGATCGTTTGCTTCCTCTTTGCGAGCGGCAGGGCGTAGTCATTGCCCTGGAAAATATCTTTGACCGCACTCCCGGCCCCATGATCCGCCTGCTCAACCGCTTTAAATCACCCTTTCTCAGGGCCTGCCTGGATATAGGGCATGTTAATATTTTTTCAAACCTGCCGATCAACGAATGGATCTACTCTCTAGGCGACTACCTGGTACATTTCCATATTCATGACAATCACGGATTGAATGACGAACACCTTCCTCCCGGCCAGGGCAATATAAATTTTGCCTGGCTGGCGGGTTATCTTCACAACAACAACGACAGCAACGGGAAGGTCGTCCTGGTCAATGAGACCTTTGGCTCCATTAAAACAGAAAGAATCTTTCTTAATTTCTTGCAGCAATTCCATGCCTGATATCTGAGTTTTAATCCGCTGCGCCGTTACGCTCGAGGTGGCCTGTATATTTGCCGATAATGCGTACATCCCCGGGCGGGCAGGGCCGGGGCGGGTATCTGGGGTTGCTGGGCTGGAGCAGCACCTGATCTATGTATTTGTAAACGCGCTTCAGCGTGGCCTCGTCGTTGCCGCACATAACCACGGCTATCTCCCCGTTCTCCACTTCCGGCTGCAGGCGGACAAGCACCAGATCCCCGTCCAGGATGCCATCGCCGCTCATGCTGTCACCTTTAACTCGCAGGAAGAAGTGGGGCGCATCCTTGAGCTTTTCCCGCCGCATCGGCCTGTAATCGAGGATATGCTGCTCTGCCGTCAGGGGCAAACCGGCGGAGATGGTCCCTAAAACGGGAATGTACGCGACGGCTGTATCCCGCATGCTGCTTTCCGCAAAGTATGCGCCGCAATTTTCCAGGACATAATCTCCTTTGCTAAGCCCCGTAAGTTCGTCCATGGAAACAGCGAGAGCCTTGGCGATAAGGGCAAGCGTTTCCACCCTTGGTGCGCGCGCCCCAGTCTCATAGCAGCCGATAGTTGATTTCTCCTTTCCCACCAGCCTGCCCAGCTCTTCCTGAGTCAACCCTTTGCGCTCCCGGAATTTTTTTATATTCATGCATAACATGGCGGGCACATCCTTTCCGGCTAAATAACGGCACTTAAATTATAATTTGCGTTACGCAAAGTGTCAATATGCATGGAAAATAAAAGTTGCGTTGCGCAACTTTTTCCATTATAATTATGCTGTTTGCGAAACGCAAATAGATGCGGGAAGTACGCAAAAAAAGAAGGAGCACGGGCGAAAAGGAGCACGGGCGGAAGGATGATGAGAGGATGCGGCGGAAAGGGGCAAAAGGAGCCAGGGCAAAAGAGGACAGGGTTAAAGGAAACGGGGAAGAGAAAGGGAGGGGCAGCAGGGAGGTAATCCTTCAGCGTTACCTGGAAGAAGGAGTTGTTGCGCTCCTGCCTGTATACCGGGAAGAAGGAGCGGGCGAAACACAGGTCCTGACCCTGCGGGGAACTTACCGGGACTGCCGCAGCCTTTCCTGGCTGGTGGAGCTGCTCGCCCGCTTTTACGGCCTCGACCTGGCAGCGGTGCGCCGTCGTGCCGGCAGGCAGTTGGAACTGCGTCACCATATCCTGCTGCCTCTGGCTGAAGGGCTTGTGCTGCTTCCCGTGAAGGTGCGCAAGGCCGGGATACCGGGAGAGACCACCACCGGCTATGTGAACCTACTGCAGGTGGAGAAGGTGGCGACACCCCGCCAAAAGGAGAGTGTGTGCGGCGCAGGCGCCGGCACCGCTGCTGCAGTGGAACAGAGCTGCCGCGCCCTTTTCCCTGTGGATACGGGCGAAGCAGATTTCAGCCGTTCCCGCATCAACTGCAACGGGAAGATCGCCATCTGCTGCCTGAACACGCCTGCTACCGTCAGGCAGAAGCTGCAGCAGGGAGAGGCGGCGCGGCAGGAATTGCTGCAGCGTCAAAAATACACGCCTGCGCCACCTGTCCTGTTCCGCGGCCTGGACGGAGAGACACTGCGGGAGCTTATGCCCGCCTGCCGCTGCTTTCTGCGCAGCCTTTTCATCTTGTTCCTGGACAGCGCCACCCCCGCCGGCAGTGCCAAAAATACTGAATAAGTCAACTGGCTAAAGCACACTCTTAATCGCTTCACCCAGGTCTTTGATGCGCTCCGCCAGTGTTTCCATCCTGTTTTCCAGGCGCACCAGCAGGTAGATGCTGAGGGCGATGGGAAAGCCAAGATTGGAAACTATCTCCAATAGCTCATGTTGCATGCCTTCTCCCATGGGTTTGTTTCTCCTTTCCAGCCGCAACAGGGGCGGCCTCTTTTTGCATGCGACCGCCCCCGCCGTAGCTTCATTTAGTTAACATTAACCAGACCGAAACAAACGGCTCCTTGCTTAGCTGAAGTCCAAAACGGATTCCACAGTCGTCTCGATCGTTTCTGCCCGTAGCTTGGCGATAATATCGCCGCCGCCAGTGCTAAAGATGTTCCCGAGCACGACTTTGTCCATGACGCTGTTGACCGCGGCAGCATCCAGAGGATCCACCGGTTCACGCAAGCTGATGTTTACCGTCTGACCATGAGCGTTTTCAAAAAACATGCGCAGCACTCTCGCCATCAATCATCCCTCCTTTCCTGAAAGTTTAATGCTTTGTTTTACCCGGATGAGCTCTTTGCTACCCTTGCAGTTCTCCGACCTTGACACGGAAGATGTTCTCCACCATTTCCGCAGTCAGGCCGCCCAGTGCCGCGGCAAAATCATAGAGCACCGCGTCGCTGACCCCCGGCTTCACGTTGCCCCAGGCGCGGGTGCGGTAGGCGGGAGCCTGGGCCGTACCTACGTTCACACGCAGCTGCAGCCGGTCTTCCAGTGGAATAAAAGCCATTTTCATTTCCCTCCCTTCCTTAATGTAATCCGTTCTGAAAACAGTTTAGCAGAGGACGGCAGACCTTGGGAAATCCCCGCCAGCCCCATCCGCTGCCTTGCGCAGACCCGCCCAGGCCCCCTTTTTAGCCCTGGCCATGGCGTGGCGGGCCCCTTTAGCGCGGCCGGAGGGAATAAAGCTCCTCCCGCCAACTCCCGGGGGCAATAAACAAAAAAATTTCGGGAAAATTTCGGGATATAGGAAAAATTTAGTCTTGATACTTTCTGAGATTGCCGAGGCGCTCAACCGGCTAATACGAAAAAGTAATTTTATCTGCCGACTGTGAGTAAAATCTTAGTAAGGGGTGAATAAAAAAACTGCTTTTGAGGCAGGAAAACGAGGCCTGCCGGGCAGGAATTAGCAAAATATTTGGCGAATTAATTAAAAAAGAGAGGGGGCCGTGATGAACCGGAAAGATTTTTGCCGTCTATCGTTGTTTGCTTTGCTATCCTTGGCGTCAGGTTGCAACTTTGCGCTGCCGCCCGCCGCTGCTCCGGGGAAAGGCGCCGCAAAGGGGGAGGCTGCAGGCTATCCCGTTTCGGCGCTGCAGGAGGCGATGCACTATGAAAGGCTGACGGAGGGGCAAGTCCGCTGCCGTGTCTGCTTTCGGCAGTGTCTGATTCCGCCTGGTGGGGTGAGCTTTTGTTTTAACAGGGAAAACCGGGATGGCATCCTTTATAATCTTGTCTACGGGCGGCCTTCGGCAGTCCAGTTTGACCCTGTGGAGAAGGAACCGCTGCACCACTTTTTGCCGGGGACGGAAATACTCTGTATCGGCACAGCGGGCTGCAACTTCCGCTGTAAATTTTGCCATAACTGGCATCTTTCCCAGCAGAGCCTTGCGGAGATCGGCTTTTACCATGAGCTCGATCCCGAGGCGGCGGTACAGCGGGCGCTGAACCGATTGAGGCGCCCTTCCATATCTTTTACCTATAACGAACCAACTGTCTGCTACGAGTATCTCTACAATGTAACCAGGCTTGCCGGCGCGGAGGGGGTAAGGGTTGTTTTCCACTCCAACGGGTCCATGAACCCCGCGGCCCTGCGTGCGCTGCTGCCTTATATGAGCGCTGTGGTAATTGACCTCAAAGCCTTCAGCGAGGATTTTTACCGGGAGATATCTCAGGGGAAGCTGGCGCATGTCCTGGGGACGCTGCAGATTATCAAGGAGGAGGGGGTCTGGCTGGAGCTGGTAAACCTGGTAATCCCCGGCTTGAATGACGATATGCATGAGATCATGATGATGTGCCGCTGGATTGACGCAAACCTTGGCGTGGAAACACCACTGCACTTCAGCCGCTTTTTTCCTGCCTACCGTCTGACCGCTGTCCCGCCCACACCTGTGAAAACGCTGGAGGCGGCCCACGCCGTTGCGCGGGCGGAGGGCCTGCAATTTGTTTCTATCGGCAATGTTCCCGGCCACATTCATAATTCCACTTTCTGCCCCGGCTGTGGTGAATTGCTGATTGAACGCGTCCATTTCACCGTCCGCGCCATAAACATGGAAGCGGGCCGGTGCCGTTATTGCAAAATGTCGATTCCGGGGGTCTGGCAGTGAGATCGTTTCGTGCAAAAGGCGCTGTTGCCCGCTCCGTGACCTGGCCCGGTGAAGGGCTGACAGGGCCGGTGAAGCAGCGGGGCACGGCGCTTCTGTTCCTTTTAAGCGTAGTGGTGGGCGGCGGCGGGATGATCGGGCAACTGCTGCTGCTGCGCGAGCTGTTTGTATCCTTTTACGGCAACGAGATTAGCATGGGGGTTGTCCTGGCCAACTGGCTCCTTATGGAGGCCGCGGGCGCGCTGGCTGCCGGGCGCAGGGCCGATACCCTGCGTCGACCTTTGCATCTGTATTTATTCCTGCTGATTCTTTACGCTGTTTTTCTGCCGGCAGCCCTCTATTGCAGCCGGGGTGCCCAGTATCTCTTTTTCGGTTTCCTGCCCGGAGAAGCGGTGGGCACAGCTCCCATTTTTCTTGCTTCCCTGCTGCTCGTGGCCCCGCCTGCTTTTATACACGGCGCCCTTTTTCCGCTGAGTTGCCGTCTTCTTTCCCCTCTCCTGGGGGAACGGATCTCCACGGGGAAGATCTATCTTTATGAGACGATGGGGACGCTGACGGGAGGCGCCTTATTTTCCCTGTTTCTGGCAGGACTGTACCACTCCCTGGGGTTGGCGCTGGCCATCAGCCTGCTGCACCTTTCAGGGTGTTTTTTTCTGTTGTCCTACTTTCCCCGGGAGGCCCGGCTCCATTTTCCGCTCTCATCTAATAAATGCAGAATACTGCAAGCTGCCGTTCTGACCACGGCGCTCCTGCTGCTCCTTTTCTTTACGCAGGCTGGCAACTACTTGCATATCCGTTCGCTGGAGCGGCAGTGGGGAGATCAGGAGGTGGTGCACTACGCCAATTCTCCCTACGGTAAGATTGTGGCCGTGCACAGCGGTGGCGAATACACTTTCTTTTACAATGGGCGGCCGGTTATTACCATTCCTGCCCCGGACAAAGCTATAATCGGAGATTATGTGCATATTGCGGCTGCGGCCCATTCCCGGCCGCGCAGTGTGCTGTTGCTGGCCGGCGGCCCCGGCGGCTTCCTGGACGAGCTGCTCAAGCATCCGGTGCAGGAGGTCACCTACGTGGATCTGGATCCGTACCTGCCCGCCGCGGTGACGAGGTTTGCCACCCCTCTTGTGGAGCGTGAGTTTCAAGATCCCCGCGTTGCCGTGAAATACCTCGACGGGCGCCTTTTCCTGGATAGGACGGAGCACCGTTTTGATCTGATGATGCTGGGCTTTGTTACGCCGGAGACACTACAGACTAACCGTTTCTATACCGGGGAATTTTTCTCCCTGGCGGGAAGGCGGCTGGATGTGGGCGGGATCCTGGCCTTCAGCGCCCCCGGCTCTCCGGTGCTGATGAGTCCGGAGATGCTTGCTTTAAACGCTGTCCTCTACCACACGCTCCGGCGGCATTTTGCCAATGTGCATGTAATCCCCGGGGTAAGGAATATTTTTCTCGCTTCCGCGGCGCCACTGGATATTGATGCCGCCGTGCTGGACAAGCGTCTGGAGGCAAGGGGGCTTGCCGGTGAATTTGTGGCCGGAAACTATCTCCATTATCGCCTGGACGAAGAGCGGGCGCGCTGCCTCCGGGAAAAGCTCACCGCCAGAGAGGTACGCCTGAACAGCGACCTTAATCCCGCCGGTTTTTATTATGCACTCAGATACTGGGGGGAAGCCTTTTCACCGGGGACCTTGACCTTGCTTAGAGCACTGGAGTGGCTGAAATTGCAACATTTTCTCCTTGCCGTGCTTGCTCTGACGGT
>DMPF01000181.1 GCA_003456095.1 Bacillota bacterium | reverse complement strand
TTCAGTTGGGCGAAGATGAGGGAAAAGTACAACAGCTGAAGTTCCTCTCTTGTTGTATCTTAGGTTGAAGCAGGATTATAGCAATAAATCCCGGGAAGAAAATAAGCGTACAGCAAACAAAAATGGAGGGTAGGCGAGACGCCGTGAAGTGTAAACAAGGCGTCTTGCCTTTTCTTCTATCATTGTCTGGAGGAGGTTGTGCGGTGCTAGTCGATGTGGTGATCGGATTCCTGGGCAGCGGCAAGACCACCTTTATTTTGAATATGATGGAGCTATTGCTTCCCCGGGAAAGAGTTGCTGTTATTGTCAATGAATTTGGCGATATAGGTATCGACGGAGCGGTCCTGGCGCAAAGTGGTGCGGAGGTTGTGGAACTTCCCAGCGGATGTATCTGCTGTACCTTGAGCAGGGATCTGGCAGGTCAAGTGGAGATGCTGGCAAAAAATTACGCGCCGCAGCGTCTGCTCATTGAACCGTCAGGCATAGCCACGGTCAGAAGCCTGCTGCAGGTTCTGGGCAGCCTCAGGCTGGAGCCGTATGTGGAGCAGTTGCGTATTATCTGTATCATCGACGCTGCCAACTTTTTTAGTTTCTACAAGCAAAACCAATTATACGTGGAAGCGCAGTTGGAAGCAGCCGGGCTCGTCATTATTAATAAAGCCGACCTGGAAGATGGTGCGGTTATCGCGGATATAATGTCCGTGGCACTGTCTTTTAAGCTGAGAGCGAAAATTATTGTAACCAGCTTTTGCAAAATATCTTTTGATGACTATTACCAGGTGGACCAATGGTCTTTGGCTGGTATCCATCATGAAGAACCGGAGCATGCGCACGGAACCATTTCGCAAATTCCCGCTGTTAAAGACCTGGAGAAAATTTCCTTTATCTGTAACGATTCCTACTTGCCAGACGATTTTAACCTTTTTTTGCAGTCCCTTCAGAGGGAGGCATTTGGCCAGGTGATACGGGCCAAGGGAATCGTCCACCTGGATCAAAGGGGATGGGTTCTCTTTAACCTCGCCTCGGGATATGTAACGATAACACCAATGCAGAAAGTGCAGCCGGGAGGAAAAATGTTCATAGCCGGCCGCCATTTACGTAAGGATAAAATGGTGGCGCAACTTGCACAGTGTAAACACAGGAGGATTTGAACCTTGAAAAAGGTAGGAATTGCCTTGGACCTTGGTACCAGTGGCTTTCGTGGCCAGCTGATCGACCTTGCTGAAAAAAAGGTAATGGCCACGGCCATTACAGCACGTCATCCCCTGCCGGGCGCCAATGTCATCGATCATCTAAATTTCGCCCTGGAAGCGGGGACGGATCTATCCCAAAACATTATTATCGCTGCCGTCAACCAGATTATCGCTATATTATTGAAGACAGAGGAAATGAAGATAGAGACGCTGGCGGTCTGTGGTAACCCGATCCAGCTTTCCCTTTTTGAAAATATTGAAATTCGGGATCTTGCCTTTGCCGGTGAAAAGAAACAGCAGCTTCTGGGTATTGTGCCTCCTGACCGGGGCAGTAAGGAATACAAGGGGGAACGCTTCCCCGTGCTTGATGTTCCACGGGAATGCCTGGTTCTGATCCCGCCGGCCGTGAAACATGAGATCGGGGCCGATGCCCTGGCTTTACTGATCCTTTCCGGCATACTGGAGCAAGAAAAAATTTCCCTGGCAACCGATTATGGCACGAATGCTGAGATTGCTTTAAAGGTTGACGACAGGATTATTACCGGTTCCTGTGCCGCCGGCCCCGCCCTTGAAGGCCAGCATATTGACCGGGGTATGCTGGCAGCTCCCGGAGCCATTGTGGATCTGGTGCCCCAGGCAGCCGGGGACCGCTGTTTAATCCTTGACGAGAATATGATTTCGGTAGAAGGAGATCTTGTGCGCCTTGACAACGGAGCCGTCCTGGCCCCGGGCCCCGCCAGGGCCAGGGGTATTACGGGCACAGGTGTCATAGCCACCGTCTCCCGGGGAATGGAAACAGGCCTGATTAAACTTCCCCGGATCAACAGCGCCAGTACATTTTTAAAGCTTGCCGATGAGATACGTTTTGGGGAAGACGACCTGGCCGAGGCGGGAAAAGCTATCGGCGCGATCAGGGCCGGCTACCTCACCCTGGCGGCAGAAGCGGGGATAAGCGGGGATGATATTGAGGTGGCATATATGGCCGGCGCATCAGGGACGTATGTTGATGCACTTAAGGCATTACATGTGGGCCTGGTGCCTCCCCGGGTTAAAGAGATCTACCAGGTTGGCAATACATCCCTGAACCTGGCACGCATGCTGGTTGAAGAACCGGAGCTGCTCAAGTTTCTCGAAGACAAGGCAAGGGAACTGCGTGCCAGTCATTGTATGTTCGGGAATTCCAAAATCTTTGAAAAGGCTTACCTGCTGGAGCTATCCTACTGGACGGAGGGGCTGCCCTGGGGCGATTATGAAAAATTTGCCGCCATGTACCGTCTCCCCACTATTTCAACACCCCATCATGATGCCCGGGTTATTAAAAAAGTGCTGCGTGATATCAGCGATCCCGGTCCCGGTGGGATCAATAGCATAGAGAATGTAGGTATGGTAAAGCGTTGGGAAATACCCGGGTGCAGCGGGTGTGGCAGGTGTGAAACGGAATGCCCCGAAGCCGCGATATTTTTGGATGAACAGGGGGGTATCAGCATACGCATGGATCGCTGCAGCGGGACGGCTTGCAGGCGTTGTGAGCATATATGTTCCGCAGGCGTATTCCATCTCCCGTCATTTTGGACGCAGGTAGGGGTTAAGGGCTAGAATCAGCTTACTGAAAATTCATTATTGATTAATTTATGAAAGTTTGGTACAATGAAACAAATATAAATTAGCAAATACTTAAAATAATTAAAACAAATAATGCGCTGAAGCAAAGTAAAAACATCTTTAAGATGGAAAGGATGTCTTCAATGAACTCCAGGGAACGTTTTTTTAACAAAATGACGGGGAAGAAAGTTGACCGAACACCTGTTTTTTGTGCCGACCAGACGGGAATCTATGAAGAAATGGATGAGCTTCAGGTTTTCTGGCCGGAAGCCCACCAAAAGGGGGAAGAAATGGCCAGGCTTGCCCTGGCTGCATATACCATGGCCGGTTTTGATGCGGTAAGAGTGCCCTTTTGCCAGACCATCGAGGCGGAAGCATTGGGGGCAGGGATAAAGTATGCCGGCAGAGAAGGTATCCCCAGCGTAAACGTCCACCCTTACAAACTTGCAGATGGGGTTAAATCTATACCGGAAGATTATCTCAAGCAGGGACGTATACCTGAATTAATCAAAGCTGTGAAAATACTGAAGGAAGAAGTTGGAGACAGAGCCGTTGTCATGGGCGGCATCATTGGTCCGTTTAGTATTGCCGCCAGTCTTGTGGGCATAACCGACATATTGAAAGCCAGTTTTAAAAAACCGGATAGCGTTAAACCCTTTCTTGATCTTGCAGAAGAAGCGGGAACGATTTTGGCTAAAGCCCTCATTGAAGCCGGTGCCGATATCATATGCGTGGAAGATATGATGGCCTCCATGGATATGATTAGCCCGAAAATCTACCGCGAACTGGTATTTCCCTGGGAAAAGAGACAGATCGAAGCTTTATCCGCCCCCGCTATCCTGCATATTTGTGGGAAAACGGATCCAATTATCGAGGATATGGCCAACGCCGGAGCAGCTATACTGAGCGTCGAACCGGTTGTGGATGTCCCTGCAGCACAGGAAAAGCTGAAAAAATTTGACCGCGTAATTCCCATCGTGGGAGGAATTGATGCCATCGTAACTCTTTTCTCCGGCAGTGCCGATGAAGTTTTCCAGCAATCTTTAAAAGCAATGGAAATGGGCTATGATATGATCGCTCCAGGTTGCTCAATAGCTCCCGGTTCACCGCTGTCAAATCTAAAGGCTATGGTCAGGGCAGCGGAAGAGGCAAGTTGACCTTACAGCATATTACCATTGCCGCTTTGTTTTAAAAAGGAGTTGTGCCTGAAAAATGATGTTAAAGGTTGCTGTGAAAACAGATGACGAAGCAGCAAAAAAAGAACAAAAGAAATTGAGGTATGTGCAAAAGCACAGGCCGATTTTTAAAATCCTGGAAAAAATAAAATTGTGGCCCTCCCGCTCCGGGGTTTTACACGGCATCAAAACCATTGAAAAAGACGGTAATTATATGATTCTGGAGACCCATTGCCATGAAGTGATCAAAGTACGTATTTCTAAAAATGGACGTGCTGCCAGGTGGTTGCGTAACAAATGGGCGGAGAGGGCTTGTGCCAGGTGCCGTATACCATTATGGAAGATCAGCAAGTATGCCAACACTTTATTTAAATAACGGTGATCTGATGAATTACACCAAGGTGCAGATACAAAGGCTTATTGAACTGGGAGACAATCCAAATCTTGGAATGGGTTTTGCCAGTGATGAGGACCGGGATAGCTCCTTCAGGCAGCTGGAAAGAAAACTAATTCAAGAAAACAAGGCGGTCCTGGCATTGTTACGGGGGAGAAAGCGCCCGGAGGTGAGGCTTGTTGAGCAAAAACTGATTAAAGGTCTGACAAAGCTCGATTTTATTGAAGTTTTAACTCCCGTAATGATGTCCAGGGGAATGCTGGAGAAGATGGGCCTTACGGAGGAGATGCCACTTTGGAGACAGGTTTACTGGGTTGATGGTAACAAATGCCTGCGCCCCATGCTGGCTCCCCATCTGTATTATATGCTGCGACAACTGAAGAGACATTGGGGTGAGCCGTTGAAAATTTTCGAAATTGGCTCTTGTTTTCGTAAAGAGACAAAGGGCTCTAACCATACTGAAGAGTTTACCATGTTAAATCTGGTATGCCATGGTTGCAGCCAGCCCCTGGAAGAACTGCAGAATACCGTAAAGGAGCTCTTTGAACCTTTCCATCTTTCCTACCAGTTGGTGGAGGAAAAGAGCGAGATTTACGGTTGCACCATTGATATTACTGTAAAGGGCATGGAAATTGCTTCCGCTGCTGTGGGACCGCACCGGCTGGATCAAAACTGGGATATTAGTGGATCATGGTATGGTATGGGCTTAGGTTTGGAACGGTTTACCATGGTTTTGAAGGGCTACAGGACTATCAGGCGTGTAGGTAAAAGCCTGAGCTATCAAGATGGAGCGCGCTTAAATATTTAATTATTCCAGCGGGGGTTACCCAAGTTGAAAAACAATTCTTTTACACTGGAGAACTTAACGGAGAAGGCCCTGGAAAACAATCCATTATCTGCTGTAGAATTGCGCTATCTGCTAAACATTGAGGATGAAGATAAGATTGAGCTGCTCAAAGATGGTGCACGCCGTATACGCTCCCATTTTTTTGGAGATGTTGTGTTTCTATATGGATTCCTTTACTTTTCCACATATTGCCGGAATTATTGTTCTTTCTGTAATTTTTCTGCTAACAATAGCATGGACAGATATCGCAAAACGCGGGATGATATATTAAAAATATCGGAGGGATTGGCTGCATCCGGCGTAAACCTCCTTGATCTTACCATGGGGGAGGACCCTTTCTATTTGAATAATAACGGCAAAGTGCTGGAGGAAACGGTAAACGACGTTTTACAGCTGACCAATTTGCCCTTAATGGTCTCTCCCGGTGTGGTTGAAGCCGGGTTGCTTAGGAAATTTGCCAGGCTGGGAGTCAGCTGGTATGCCTGTTATCAGGAGACTTACAGTCCATCACTTTTTAAGAAA
>DMPF01000109.1:5061-6239 GCA_003456095.1 Bacillota bacterium | reverse complement strand
TTTTTGCGTGATTACTTAGCCCGTTCCCTCATAAGGGCTATCCTCAATGATATCCGTATGGGGATAGATGAATATAACGAATCACTGAAAAACCTTTGACATCCTCCCCCCACTTCTGCCGGACTGTTCCAATAATTTGGCATCACTCTGATGGGCATTACCAGTTGCGAGAGATTCCAGGGATGATCGGTAATATGGATTGGCCTTAAGTGGGAGCCACAGGAATCCGTTCGCGGTGGTCAGACGCAGAACAAAGCGGTTGCCATCATGCATAATCCGATAACCGTGGGTGCCAACTCCGATTGGTTGAAGTCTCTTAATAACCGGCGGTTGACCGTTTCTCCCCTTAAAAACATTGTAGACCATCATCAAAGAGCCCGTCCATGCAAAGGTTATGTAGAGGCATTTTTAATTCCCCCAACCCCAGCTTTATGGTAAAATTATTTTGCCATAAAGTTGTGTTGGAAGTGCTCTTGGAACCTTTTGGCAAAGGTTTCAGCTTTGGGGAAAGCGCTGATCAATTTCAGCAATTTTATGGCTTTATCTTTTTCCTGAACGATCCCCATGTAACCATGGTCCCGGAAAAAGGCCAAGATTGCGGTCTTTCGCTCTGAAAGCATCTGGTTGCAGAGAAACCGAACACAGCCGAAGGTCTTTCGCATGGGTACTGCCTGTTCGGCTGTTGGATATATCTTGAACAAATACACTTTGTTCAGGATTTTTCACCCTGGCTTTTTGTGAGCAAGGTGGCTTAGGGGTGAGGGACTTCTCGGCACTTTGGTCAAATTATGAGCATTCCCGCCTGTTCCCTATCCATGTCCCGGGCCATCAGGGCCGCGGCCAGATCCTGGCGGCGCAGGCGGGGCGCTCCGTCCAGGTCGGCAAAGGTGCGGGCTACTTTCAAGAATTTGTGGAAGGCACGGGCGCTGTAATGGAAACGTTCATAGGCCTGCTGCAGCAGGCGCAGGCCCTCAGCTTCCAGGGAACAAAACTCCTTACCCAGCAACAGCAACTCCAGGCGGCCAAGGCGCGCGAATCAAGTTGTGATGCAAATTCACCGTTCTGCAATGAACTTCGTAAGGTCAACCAACCGTGCCGAGTATCCCCATTCATTGTCATACCACGTAAGAATCTTGACAACCCGCTTTCCAATCATCATCGTGGATTGGGCATCTATA
>DMPF01000109.1:0-4720 GCA_003456095.1 Bacillota bacterium | reverse complement strand
ATTGGGCATCTATAATGGAAGAGTGGGGGTCTCCTAAAATATCTCTGGAGACAAGTGCTTCATCGGTGACTCTCAGGATACCCTTTAGTGAAGGTTCCTCAGATGCCTGCAACAGCACTTGATTGATCTCTTCCACCGTAACATCTTTTTTAAGGGAAGCCACAATATCTGTAACCGAACCGTTCGGTACCGGAACCCTCATTGCCATGCCGTCAATTCTTCCTTTGAGTTCCGGCAGAACTCTCTCGACTGCTTTTGCTGCCCCGGTTGTGGTAGGTATAATAGAAATGGCTGCCGCACGGCCGCGCCGCCTGTGGCGTGCGGGCTTATCCATCAAAGACTGACTTGATGTATAAGCATGAACGGTCGTAAACATTATGTATTCTACGCCAAAATGATTGTTCAGAACCCTGGCAATAGGAGCAAGGCAGTTGGTGGTACATGATGCCATTGAAATTATTTTGTGGGCTTCCGGGTCATATACTTCTGCATTCACTCCCAAAACAAGCATTGCATCAGCATCATCAGAAGGGGCTGTAACGATGACACGCTGCGCCCCAGCTTTACAGTGACCTGCTGCCTTAGAACGGCTGCGGAGCGCTCCGCTTGATTCTATAACAACTTCGGCGCCCCATTCATCCCACGGTATTTTTTCAGGGTCAGGAGAAGAACTGAAAGGAATGCTCTGTCCCTCTACCTGCAGGCCTGAGTTTTTGATGTCTATCTTATTCGGATACCATCCATGGACAGAGTCATATTTAAGTAAATATGCCAGATCTTCAATAGGGCTAAGGTCGTTAATCCCTACAACTTTGAATTCCTCTCTCTGCAGGAACTGCTTGAAAGCCGATCTTCCAATTCTGCCGAAACCGTTAATTCCTACTTTGATTACCTGCTTATCGCTCATAATCATACTCCTTTGTTTTTTAGATTGTCAGTCTGTATTCTTTATTAAAGTTTTGTTACTGGGACTGCAGCCACTGATTACATACCAACCGCAACATCTCAGCCCTTCCGTTCCAGATTTTCGCAGATCCCTAAAATACGGATAAATTAAGTATTTCTCAGACATGTCTCTCATTTCCTGCAAACAAATAAATTTTGCTTATTTATTTTTCCTCGACCGCATGGATATTCAGAAATACGTGCAGCCGGTCAATTTCCTCGATCTTTCCGGGCATAGCGTCGGCACAAGCTCGGCTGTCCTGCGCGAGCGGGTGGAATTTGCGCGGGAGCGGCAGCGCAACCGCTTTGCCGGCATAGCCCGGATCAACTGCAACGCCCAGATGACGGCGGCGCTGGCGAAGGAGCACTGCAACCTGGAGGCGGAGGAGCGGCGCCTGCTTGAGCAGGCTTATGCGCACTTTCATTACAGCTCCCGCGCTTCCACAAATTTTTGAAATGGGAACATTAAAGAAAGAAATGGGGAAAATCAGTGCCACTGACCTGGAGCTGTTAATTATTGGTATTTACGAAAAAGAATATACTGGAGGTAAATATAGGCAGGATAACCAAATAGCAGGAATGTGGTGATAAAATGGATGATTCCAAAACAAAAGAGATTGAACAACGCTACAAAACCATGGAACCATTTCTTAAATGAACGTACCAGGAGATTATTTGCAGCCAATGAAGCCCTTGTTGTAGCTTGGGGAGGTATCTCTTTATTAAGCCGCATTACCGGCCTTACCAAAAATACCATTATGTTGGGAATAAAGGAACTTCAAGGAGAAAGAATAGTTGCCCCTGAACGGCTTAGAAACCCTGGTGGTGGCCGCAAGTCTGTAATTGAAAAAGATCCTAAGCTTTTGGAAAGTCTTGATAAAATACTGGATCCGGCTACACGTGGTGATCCAAAAGTCTCCCCTGCGCTGGAGCAGTAAAAGCATCGTCAAGCTTGGCAAGGAACTTCGGGAGATGGGACATTCTATCTCTGCTAATACAGTTCCGGTGTTGTTAAAAGAACTGGGCTACAGTCTGCAAAGCAACCTCAAAACACGCGAAGGGGGCAACCATGAAGACCGGGATCGGCAGTTTCTGTTCATCAAAGAGCAAGTGGAACTGTTTCAGGAAAAGAATCAACTCTCAAGCAAAACCTTGATTTTTAGATTGGTTAACCGACAGCCTCTATAACTCTGTTTTCCCAGGTCCGAAGCAAGACGGAACCCTCTGCTTTACCCAAAACATAGTTTGGCAAGACAGGAGTTTTGCCATACCCGCCCGGAGCATTGATAATGTAAGTCGGGACGGCGAGTCCTGAGGTATAGCCCCGTAATTTCTCCATCACGACTAGTCCTTCCTTCAGGCTGGTTATGAAATGCCTGGTTCCCTTCACGTCTTTGGCCTGGAATATATAGTACGGTCTGACCCTGACCTTAAGGAGCCCCTGATTCAACTTTTTCATTACATGCGGATTATTGTTAACACCCTTCAGCAACACGGCCTGATTTCCCAGCACCACACCGGCCTCGACCAGCCTGTCACAGGCCTGTTTGCTTTCCGGGGTAATTTCCCGTGGATGGTTAAACTGAGTGTTAATATATACTGGCGGGTGCTTTTTAAGTACGGCACAAAGTTCCGCGGTAATCCTTTGGGGCAAGGTAACTATTGTTCTGGTTCCCAGACGCTTAATCTCAACATGTGCAATTTTATCAAGCTCGCCCAAAAGCCAGTCGATTTTCCGATCGCTTAGCAGCAGGGCATCACCGCCGGTAATCAAAACATCTCTTATTTCCTTGTTCCTGCGGATGTAATCCAGTGCGGCCAACAAGTGTTGATATGACTTATGGCGGTCAATTTCGCCGATATTTCTGCGCCTCTGGCAGTGACGGCAATACATAGGGCATTGGTTTGTCGCATTGATAATCAGTCGGTCCGGATAGCGCCTTGTGATGCAGGCTGCCGGCGAGGTAAGTTCTTCGGCCATGGGGTCGCTGTGACCTGACTCATCCATCTCGTTAATGGACGGCACAGCCTGTATCCAGAGAGGGTCCTCGCTGTGGGCCTTCATCAAAGAGGCATAGTAAGGAGAGACAGCCCAGCGGTAGCGCATTCCAACCTTTCTGACCAGAGCGCACTGTTCCTCGCTCAGGTTGAACAGACCGGCCAAAGCGGCTGAGTCTCTGAGTCGATGATTCATCTGCCAGCGCCAGTCTTCCCAGTCTTTATTATTGGCCTCAAAGTAAGCCAAAATCCTTTCTTTGGCAGCACTTATCGTTTCCTGCTCCTGCAAATCAAAGCCGTCCTTTATTGAGTCCTTCACCTCCAGATAATCAGAAATCTTTTCCCTTAGTTCAATTGATCTGAGCAGAGCAACGGTCCTTTTCTTTTCTTCCCCATCATAAAAACTTTTTTCTAGAAAAGCTCTAGACATGAAATCTTCCCCCTCCAGCCTCAGGATTTTTTCCAACAGACAAAAAAAGACCCCTAGGTTACTCCGGGGGCATAAACACAATCCAGCACTATGCAAAGCTGCCTGGTTTTTTAGCCCCCCTTTCCACGCTTACGAAGTTAGCTGACGGATTCGGGTCGAAAGAGATGACCCTACGAGCTTGGCAGGCAGAGCCTTGATTGGCGGTGTGGTCGCCGCTCTCTTGTCACTGACTGCCAATGTCCCGATTCACCCCGGGAAAACTGGATCCTCCGCTTCTTTAAAAAAGAATTAAGCGATAAAGGGCCTATTAAGTTTTATGCTACATTTAGTTTACCACAAGATTGTTACAAGAATATTACAGAACAAAAGATTTTTATGCCCTGCTGTTCCCTGCATAACCTGCTGACAAAGCATCATACTTTTCCAGCAGTCAAAACATCACTTCCCGCCCTGTGAGCCTGAGTCGGCTGAAGCCCATGGTCACGCAGCAGGCTCTGCAAGCCCCGGGATTTAAAACCCTTGCCGTACCAGTCAATGCCGGAGATCGAGCAAAGCCAGTATTTATAGGTGCTGACGGGAAACATCCCGGCAATGAAGGCGCGGTCAAACTGAGCGTTGTGGGCTACAATGAATTCCGCATAACTATGGACATCTGGGGAGAAATTTGTTATTTTCATCTTGCGGGGAGGATTTACAAAGAAGATGACGCAACAGTATATTGTGTTTATAGTGCTGTTTTTTGTATTGGTTTTATTTGTATGGGGACGCTGGCGTTATGATATTGTTGCCCTTATGGCCTTGCTGTTTTTAACGATAACCGGTGTGGTGCCGGGAGCGGATGCGTTTTCCGGTTTTGGGCACCCGGCGGTGATTACTGTGGCGGCAGTGCTAGTGGTAAGTCGTGCCCTTTTGAATTCAGGGATGGTTGATTCCATCGTGCGCCTTATGGCCCGGATAGGTGAAAACCCAATCATGCAGCTTGGTGTCCTTTTGGTGGCGGTAACCGTCTGTTCTGCTTTTATGAATAATATCGGAGCTTTAGCTCTTTTTATGCCTGTGGCCATCCGTATGGCCCGTAAGAACGATCACTCCCCCTCCCTTTTCCTCATGCCCCTGGCCTTTAGCTCACTCCTGGGCGGTCTCATTACACAGGTTGGTACCCCGCCAAATATCATTATTTCCCTGTTCCGTGCAGAGGTAACCGGAGGGGAACCCTTTCGTATGTTTGATTTTTTGCCGGTGGGCGGAGGTGTGGCAATTGCCGGTGTTATATTTATTATATTTATTGGGTGGCGCCTCGTGCCCAGGCGCAAGGGACAGCTTTCTCCTGAGGAGCTGTTTAAAATT
>DMPF01000248.1 GCA_003456095.1 Bacillota bacterium | reverse complement strand
AAGTGTTCCCTTTCCAAACCAAAACCCTGCAAATAATTGGTGAGATCTGCAACATGGAACTGGATCTGTCTGGCATAAAAGGGAATCTCTGCCAAAATGCTCCGGGTCTCATTTTGGACAAGAGGAACAATAATGCCTCCCATGGCGATCGTGAACAGCAGAAAGAGCAGAAAGGCAAGTATAACCGCCGGGGCATGGGGCAGGCGCAATCTTGCTTTAAAAAAAAGGACCACCGGGTACAAAGCATATACAATGAGCAGGCTTACCGCCAGAAGCTTGACTACCCAGGCGATCTGCAACGTAAACCAGGCGAGGGTAATGAGCAAGGCAACAATGGCAATAAGCTTGTAGGCCCCTTTTTTCGTTAGCTCCGGCATCGTTTCCTTCCTTCCCCTGTCCTTCTTTGATTATATTATTATTATATCCTATTCTTTCCCTCCTCACGGCGTATCCGGCGGCAGCGCCTCTTTAAACTTACGCTCAAAACGCTGCCGCGGCAAAAGTACGCTGCGGCCGCATTTTAAGCATTTAATACGGAAGTCCATACCCACGCGGATGATCCGCCAGGTGTCGCCGCCGCAGGGGTGGTCCTTCTTCATCCGCACAATTTGGCCGACAGCGTACATTCCTTAACCTCCACGTTGCCACCCCAAATTTAATTACCTTTAATTTTTGATTTTTCCAGATAGGCAGCAATCTCTTCAAAAACCGCCTCGATGGACCTTGCCCCGTCTACGGCGTGATAAATGTTTTTCCTCTGGTAATACTCGATTAAAGGATGGGTCTGTTTGCTGTAAACATCAAGCCGCTCCTTTACCGTATCAACAGTATCATCACTGCGCTGGTACAGCTCGCCGCTGCAGTGATCGCAGATGTTGCGCACCCGCGGGGGGTTAAATTTGATATGGTATGTGGAAGCGCAACCGCGGCATACACGCCTTCCCGTAAGACGGTTCAGCAGTTCGTCTTTAGCAACATCCACATTAATCACCGCATCAATTTTCAGGCTCAGATCATCCAAAACCTGCTCCAGCGCTTCTGCTTGCTCCACGGTACGGGGAAAACCGTCCAGCAACACCCCTCCGGCGCAATCGGTATCAGCCAGCCTTTCCTTTATAATAGCAATGACCAGCTCATCCGGGACCAGCGCACCGCGCTCCATATACGCCTTGGCTTTTTCCCCCAGGGTAGTCTTATCCTTCACCGCGCTGCGCAGCATATCCCCAGTGGAAACATGCAGCAGGTCAAATTCCCGTGCAATCCGCTCCGCCTGCGTCCCCTTACCTGCTCCGGGGGGACCCATCAATATAACCAGCATTTAAGGAATGCCTCCTCATAGTCTTTTTGCTCATTTTCCCTGATCCCGCTGCACCGGTATCTCCCGCTTAGTCGCCGCTCCCCCATTCTTTGCGGAGGTGCGCCCATCCTCACCTTTCTTCATAATGCAATTTCCCTGCATCACCGCTCCTTCTTCCACGCTCAAAATTCCTACTTCCGCGTCGCCAACCAGCACCCCCGTACTGCGGAGCTCGAGCTTGCCCTTCGTAAAAACATTTCCCTCCAGACGTCCTGCCACAATTATATTGGCACAGTTAACATGGGCTTTTACCAGGGCATCCTCCCCGATGATCAGATCGCTCTGGGAATTAATCTCTCCCTGGAAGGTGCCGTCGATGCGTATACCTCCCCTGGACTGCAGCGTGCCGTTCAGCACAGTCTCTTTTCCCACCAGGGTTTCCACTTTCTGCGTTACCGCATTTTTATGTTTGCCGAACAACAGTACCACCTTTCTTATGGCATAAATTCCCGGGGATTTACGGCAACACCGCGGACAAAGACGGTATAGTGAAGATGGGGCCCCGTACTCATGCCGGTGTTGCCCACATAGCCAATGGGCTGCCCTTTTTCAATTTCATCGCCGGTGCTGACCGAAAAACCGGAAAGGTGCCCGTAGAGCGTCCGGTAGCCATAGCCATGCTCCACAATGATCACATTGCCGAGCCCACGCTGATATGTCACCAGGATCACCCTGCCGCCAGCTCCCCCATGGACCGGGGTCCCCGGGGGAGCGACAATATCGATGCCGTCATGAAACTCTCTTCTCCCCGTAAAGGGGGAGCGACGGCGCCCAAATTCAGAACTTACCATGCCATGTACCGGCCAGATTGATGGAGTGGCAGCCGATCTCTGCTGACGCTCCAGGATCTCTTCTTTTATCCGGGTAGCTTCCTCCATGCGCTGGGGGAGCATTTGCTGCAACGCGGTAATATTCACCTCCGCACGCGCCAGCACCGGATTGGTCCCGCGATCGGGCAAAATACGGGAGATATCCGCAGCGTTCAGAGGGGGGCTTTGTTCTGGGTTCGCCCCTTTCCCTTTTCCACCGGCGGCAGGCATATCCACCAGCCTGCGCAAACTATCTCCCATCTGTTCCACAGCTTCGAGCCGCAACCGCAGCTCCTCGGTAGTGCCGGCCAGCACATCGACCTGCTCGTTAAGGAAGCGATTTTCTTTGCTCAAGTGCTCCGCAGACAAGCTTTCCTGCTGCAGTCTTTGATATGATTGAAACACCACAAAAACTGCCAGCAATGCAAAAACCACAAGCACCCCGGCAATTTGCAGTAAAAACAGGGGTACGCGCAGACTCCACACCGCCTCTTCCGTATGGGGAATGATCATGACGGTAAAGTGGCGCCCCTTATTTTTCATACCCATTGTCAATATTCCTCCGATGGAAATTTAAAGCAAAGGTGCTTTGAAAAATATTCTCTGGAAATTTGAAAATTCCTTCTTTAAAATAATAAAATGTTTCACGTGAAACATTATGACAACTTTACCGTTCATTCCCCACATCCCCGAGCATAATGGAAATAAGCCGTTCCAGATCCTCCTCGCTGTAATAAAAGACCTCGACTCTGCCTTCCTGTCCATATTTTCTAATCACCACTTTGGTGCCGTAAAGTCTGTGCAACCTTTCCTCCAGCTCTTTCAACAGGAGTTCCCCCAAGCCCGCTTCTTCCTTCTCGTCCTTTACGGGAGCTTCATTCTTTTTTTTGAGTGACTGTACCATTTTTTCCACCTGACGAACATTAAGCTGCCGGTTTACAATCTCCGCGGCGAACTTCCGCTGCAGCTCGCGCTCTGCCAGGGCAAGGAGCGGCCGGGCCTGTCCGGCACTCAAAATACCTTTCGCAATATGACTTTGCACAAAGGGATCAAGTGATAAAAGACGCAGCCCATTGGCAATGGCGGAACGGCTTATACCCAACCGCCCGGCTAGTTCCTCCTGCGTAAGTCCATGTTCCTGGAGAAGGATTTGATAGGCATTAGCTTCCTCGATGGGGTTCAGATCTTGTCGCTGCAAATTTTCAATCAAGGCAACGACCGTTAACTGCTCCGGTGGGTAATCCCTGACTATTGCCGGAATGGTTTTCAACCCCGCCAGACCGGCGGCGCGCCATCTCCTCTCCCCGGCAACGAGAACGTAAGAATCGCCCTTCTTCTGCACAATTACCGGCTGAATTACCCCGAATTTAAGCATAGTTTGCGCCATTTCCCGCAACTTTTCCTCATCAAAATCCTTACGCGGTTGATTGGGGTTGGCGATAATCTTCTCCAGGAGCAGTTCCTCCGCTCCCGCTTCCCGATCATCTGTCTCCAATGGGACAAAATTTTCTCCTTCAGGAAACAGCGCGCCCAATCCTTTTCCTAATCTTCGCTTCGTCATCGCACCAGCACCTCCTCAGCCAGCTGCTTATAAACTTCGGCTCCCTTGCTGGCAGGATCATATTCAAGAATGGGCTCGCCGTGGCTGGGAGCTTCACTTAACCGCACATTGCGCGGTATTACAGCGTTAAAGACCCGTTCGCCAAAGTACTTTTTTACTTCCGCGGCAACCTGGACTGAAAGATTAGTCCGCACATCATACATGGTAAGCAACACGCCCGCAATTCTTAACTGCCGGTTAAGATATTTCTTAATCAGATCAATGGTCTTTACCAGTTGTCCCAATCCTTCCAAGGCATAATACTCACACTGAATCGGAATGAGCACGGCATCAGCGGCGGTTAACGCGTTGACGGTAAGCAGGCTAAGGGATGGGGGGCAATCAATAATCACATAATCATACTTATCCCGCACCGGCTCAAGCAAGCGTTTGAGCCGATGCTCCCGTGAAAGGGTGGATACCAGCTCGATTTCCGCCCCGGCGAGCTTGATCGTTGATGGAATAATATGAAGATTTTCCTGTCGCGTTGCATAGATAACCTTCCCAACGGCTATTTCGTTGATCAGCGCATCATAAATGCAATATTTAATGCGTTGTTTGTCCAATCCCACTCCGCTGGTGGCATTACCCTGGGGATCAATATCCAAAAGCAAAACTTTTTTGCCAAAGGAAGCCAGATAAGCACTTAGATTAACTGCCGTTGTTGTTTTGCCTACGCCTCCTTTTTGGTTGGCTACGGCAATTACTCCCTGC
>DMPF01000100.1 GCA_003456095.1 Bacillota bacterium | reverse complement strand
ATAGTTCAGCAGAAAAATCTCCTCCATGCGCAGCTCCCCTTCTTTTATATAAACACCATAAATAAGGTAATTGGCACCTTTATCATCAAGGGGTGGGCGCCGCAGGGCCAGAGCCCACTCCGCCGTGTTTTGGATATCGTTCTGCGCACCGCTGAAACGAAAGCCAATCGTTAAAGCGATGATGAATAGTATAAAAGCCAAAATGAAAAGCATGCGGTTGCGCGGTATCCTGCCCCTTAGTACCCTATATTTTCTCTTGTTCAGGTTATCCCTTTTCACGGCTATCCTCCAGCTCTTTTCTGCGCCAAGAGAGAATCAGGCTGTTGCGCAGCTCCAGAGAAGTACTGTGCAGCAACCTGCCTTTTTTCAAAACATTTTGGATTGTCAGCTCCACGGCGAGGAGTAATGCCATCTCCAACTGCCCATGCAAAAAAGCCAGCTCTCTGATATGTTGGACGCCCGAAAAGTAACGACCCGGCTCAATAGCGTCAGCCAAGTAGACAATACGGGAGAGTTTGCCCATTTTGGGGTCACCAGTGGTATGGCAACGCACAGCTTCCAGAATCTCACGGTCCCGCAACCCCAGATCATGCTTGAGCAGCCAAGCGCCCACCGGGGCATGAAGCAGAGCCGGTTCCCGCAGTGTCAGCGCATCAAGGGGAATACGCTGCTGCCTGGCTATCTGCATAAGTTCCTCCGCGGCATACGGTTTGCCGTAATCATGCAACAAGCCGGCAAGGGAAGCCTTTTCCCTGTCAACGCCATATTTTTCAGCCAGCAGGAAGGCGGTTCTTTCCACTCCCCAGGCGTGCCGGTACAGATCCTTATTGTCCCTTGCCTGCAATATCTTCCGGGCGGTTTCTCTCTTCATCGTTTCACCGTATGATCTATTTGACAGAGAGGGAAACATTCCTGCTGAATTCGACCAAAAAATTAAAAAAGGCAACTTTGCAGTTGCCTTTTTGCTTTTTATGCCCTTGGCTTGGCTTCATTCACCACAAGTCTGCGCCCATCTATTTCGGATCCGTTCATGGCCTCAATCACTTTTTCCAGATCCTTATCGTTAACTTCAACAAAACCATACCCTCGGGAACGGCCGGTCGCTCTTTCTGTAATAATACGACAGCCCAGCACTTCTGCATGGCCGGCAAATGCATTGCGCAGCTCATCTTCCGAAGTTCCCCAGGAAATGTTACCCACATAAAGGGTTTTCATCATTGTCACCTCACTTCCCAGCATTACGGAACTATCCCCGTATATTATACAACATAAAAAACTGGTTTATACGAAACCTCACCTCCCGGGAATAATGCCGGCGGGTAACATGGAGAATAAAGCGGGTAGCCTTTGGAAAGGAACCCTAGCACAAAATCCCGTACCACATCGGCTCATTTTTGGAAAATATGCTCTTGCCGCACCAACTTTTAGTAAATTTATGTTATTTTCAAGATATTATCATTATACAATAAGTTAGTCAAGCAGGTATGTAACGGTAGAGACCGTTTTTATAAATATATTGCTCTACCGGCCTAGATGTAAGGTAGCGAATTGTTTTTCCCATGGCGACGCGGCGTCGGATCTCCGTTGAGGAGATAGCCATGGCCGGAACCTCAATCAGATGAATGCGCTGCATCACCGCAGGAAAAGCAGAGCCGAGCACCTCCTGCAGTTTTTGCAGGGAATAGCCGGGACGGGTTGCGGCAATAAAGGAACACCTCGCTAAAATATCCCTGTAATCCTTCCAGGTGATAATATCGAGTATGGCATCGGCGCCAGTAATGAAATAGAGTTCAAGGTCGTTGCCGTACTGTGCATAAAAGCGGCGTACCGTCTCCACCGTATAAGAAGGCTGCTTGCTTTCAATCTCCAGGCGTGAAATGGTAAAGCATGGGTTGGTCACCACGGCCAGCATGGTCATAAGATAGCGGTGCTCCGCTGCCGTTACACTGTCTCTGTCCTTGTGCGGGGGGATCCCCGAGGGCATAAAGATAACATGGTCGAGCTTAAACTGCTGACACGCCTCTTCGGCAGTAACAAGGTGCCCTATATGTATAGGGTCAAAGGTCCCTCCCATAATCCCCAGGCTGAGCTGTCTCCCGCTGGGTTTGGGCAACAAGAAGCTCATTATTCCCTGCCCTCCGTCAGGTAAAAGATAAACTCCATATCCCCGATACGCACCGTATCCCCTTCACTGATACCAGATTGCAGCAGCGCTTGCTCCACACCCAGCTCGTCCAGCATTTTTTGCAAATAGTGCTGCCCCTCCGTGCCGCGTAAATCGGCGCGGCGCACCGCCCGTTCCACATCATCGCCCGTAACTACAAAGACCCCTTCCTCCGGCCGTACTGTCAGCTCACGCCGGGGTACGGGCGGAAGATAAATGAGCTCCTCTTCCGTTTCTGCGGAGGGAGGGGGAAGCTGTTCCTGCCAGAGCCGGTAAACAGCTTCCAGAAGAGGTTTAACCCCCTCACCTGTCACTGCAGAAAGGGGATAAATTCCCGCTGCTTCATGCTGCAGCTCACGCGAAAAATGGGCCAGATTATCAGCCGCTCCGGGAAGATCCAGCTTGTTGGCCGCAATTAGCGCAGGTCTTGCCGCTAGTTCCGTCTGATAGAGAAAAAGCTCCTTACGTAAGGCATAATAATCGGCAAAAGGATCCCTTCCCTCCGTAGCAGCCATATCGATCACATAAATGAGGACCATCGTCCGTTCAATGTGCCGTAAAAACTGATGACCCAGCCCGGCGCCACGGTGGGCGCCCTCCACAATGCCCGGCAGGTCGGCCACCACAAAAGAGCGTTCACGATCCAGTCTGACCACTCCTAATTGAGGGACGAGGGTGGTAAAAGGATAATCGGCGATTTTGGGCTTGGCTGCGGAAATACGGGAGAGAAGGGTGGACTTGCCAGCATTGGGAAATCCTACCATACCCGCATCAGCCAGTAATTTTAGCTCGAGTATGAGTGTGCGCCCTTCTCCTTCCTCTCCCTTTTCCGCAAAACCCGGAGCACGACGGCGCGAAGTGGCAAAAACCGTATTGCCCCTGCCTCCGCTGCCGCCACGAGCCACTACTACTCTTTGCCCTTGGCGGGACAAATCAAACAGGAGATTGCCCTCCTCGTCTTTGATCACCGTCCCAACAGGGACATCCAAACTCAAAGGAGAGGCGTTCTTCCCGTGCTTGCTTTTCCCCTCTCCATGTCTGCCTGCTGGAGCATAGAGATGGGGGCGATAGCTCAAATCCAACAAGGTGCTGCGACTTAAACCGGCCACGAGGATGACGTCTCCTCCATTACCACCGTTACCGCCGTCGGGACCGCCGTAAGGAATATACTTTTCCCGGCGGAAAGAAACCACACCGTTGCCGCCCCTGCCGCCTTTTACATAAACTTTTACTCTGTCCACAAACAATCTATTTTCACCACAGCGTAGGTAACGGTCTTAACCGTTCCGAATTCATCACGGCGTAAGGAACGGCCTTGGCCGTTCCGGCCAAAAAAAAGCCCAAGGCGGCTACCCTGGGTTTAACTTATGGGATATACGCTTACCTGTTTACGCATTTTGCCCAGACGTTGAAAGGTTACCGCACCGTCAGCCAGCGCATAGAGCGTATCGTCCCTGCCCTTGCCCACGTTCAGGCCGGGATGAATGCGTGTGCCTCGCTGCCGGGCAATGATGCTGCCTGCGGAGACAACCTGACCGTCATGCCGCTTGATACCGAGCCGTTTGGCGTTGCTGTCACGCCCGTTGCGGGAACTGCCTACTCCTTTTTTATGCGCAAATAACTGCAAATTAAATATACGCATTTTAAACGCCTAACTTTGCTTTTTGCC
>DMPF01000101.1 GCA_003456095.1 Bacillota bacterium | reverse complement strand
GAAAGCAGCTTACGCCAGGCATTGCGCCTGTTAGCCTGTCTGCCCACGCCTGCGGACTGGCGGCAAAAGACGGAGCGGGAACTGTCCCGTGCCGGATTTTCCCTGCACGCGGCGGAATATATGGCCCTGCGCATTATCCTGGTCATCCTTTTCGCGCCGGCTGTCTTCAACTTGAGCGGAAATCTGCTTGTGGCGGCGCTTGCGGCTTTTGCGGCGGCTCAGCTGCCCCCGCTTTTTGTGAAGAGCGCCCAGCAAAAAAGAGTTGTGCAATTTAACAACCGGTTGGGAGACGCTTTAACCATTATGGCCAATTCCCTGCGTGCCGGTTTCAGTTTTATGCAGGCTGCGGATACGGTGAGCAAAGAGATGTCTCCCCCCCTTGCTCTGGAATTCAGCCGGCTGCTAAGGGAGATAAAACTGGGAGTAACGACGGAAGACGCCCTGCAGAACATGCTGGAACGGGTGAACAGCAGGGATCTGGAGCTGCTGATTACTGCGGTGAAGATCCAACGGCAGGTTGGCGGCAACCTGGCGGAGATTCTTGATAATATCGGCGAGACCATTCGTGAACGCATCCGCTTGAAAAACGAGATCAAAACCCTTACCGCCCAGGGAAGGATTTCGGGACTGGTGATCGGTCTATTGCCGGTATTGATCATTGTGATCGTTTCCCTGATCAACCCCGGCTATATGCTGATGCTGATCACTAATCCGATCGGCCCATTTTTGCTGCTCTGGGCTGCTATTTCGGAAATAATCGGGATTATCCTCATCCGCCGGATTGTTTCGCTTAATTATTAGCAAAAAAGGGGTGGGAGAAGCATGGAGTATATGACCCTATTGCTGGTTTTTCTTTTTTCCCTGTTTTTCAGCCTTGCCCTGGGCTGGAAGGAAAAAGGGGAGAAAATTAATGTTATGCAGCGGCTCGGCCGATCCGCGCCGCTTGAAGAAGAAATAGTGAATGGGAAAATTGCGGAGCGAAAAGGATCCTTCCGCGAGAGGGTCATAATTCCACTATTTAAACGTATATTTGAGCTGCTGGCCGGCCTGCTGCCCGGGGGTATGACGGCGAGCACAGAAATCAGGCTGAAACAGGCGGGGTTCAACAGTGAGGCCGCGGTCGGAGCTTTTTTGGCGGCCAGGCTGCTCTCCGGGATCGTGTTGCCGCTGCTGATCTGCCTGATTCTCCCTGTCCCCTTTGCCGGTTGGATTATTATTTTTATGCTGGGGCTTAGCCTGCCCGGGCTGTATCTGGCGGCTTGCCGGCGCCGCAGGCAGGAAGAGATCGAAAAAACCCTGCCGGACATACTGGATCTGCTCACTGTCAGCGTGGAAGCGGGGCTGGGTTTTGACGGGGCCATACTCAAGGTTACGGAAAAATCCAGAGGTGTTCTGGCTGAAGAGTTCCACCGCCTGATCAAAGAAAACAGGATGGGCAAAAATCGGCGCGATTCCCTGCGCGACCTGGCGGCCCGCCTGGGCAACGAGAAGGTTGACTCTTTCACGAGGGCGATTATCCAGGCGGAACAACTGGGAATCGGTTTTGCCAATGTGCTGCGCTTACAAGCGGAGCAGGTGCGCAGGCAGCGCAAGCAGCGCATCGAGGAGGCGGCGATGAAAGCGCCGGTAAAGATGCTCATTCCCCTTGTTTTATTTATCTTTCCCACTATCTTCATCGTCCTGCTCGGTCCCGCCGTACTGAAAATCATCACCATTTTTCAATAGGGAAGAAGCGGCAGAGCAGAAAAGAGGTGCAGATTATGCTCGAAATCCTGCCAAATATAGTTCTTTGCGGCGTGCTGCTATTCTGCCTGTATACCGATGTTATGGAAAGAAGGATTTATAATAAAGTTATCCTCGCCGCGGTCATCGCGGGGCTTCTGCTCAGCTTCCTTGCGGACGGGGCCACGGGGCTGACCGGCGCGGGAAAGGGTTTTTTGCTGGGGGCGGCGCTCCTGTTCATCCCCTTTGCTGCCGGCGGAATGGGTGCCGGTGACCTGAAGCTGCTGGCAGTGATTGGCCTTTACCAGGGGACAGAATTCGTTTTTACCGTTTTTTTGCTGGCGGCGCTGCTGGGGGGTATCTTTGCCCTGGCGCTGCTGCTGCGGCGGCGAATGCTGCTTTTGACCATGAAAAGTATTCTGCAATCCGCCTGGCTGCTGCTTGGCGGTATAAAAACCAATCTTTTGCTTTCTCCGGAAGGGAATGCCGGAAAGGTCAGTATTCCCTATGCTCCATTCCTGGTGGCGGCCACATTCCTCGCCTATTTTACCCGGCAGGGGGGATAATCATGGCGAAACGGTCGCTGATGCTGTCTATCTTTAACGATCACACCGGTTGCTGCCTGGCGCGGCAGGCGAGGCTGGCGGACACTTTCAGCCGGCGCCTGCGCGGGCTGCTGGGGAAAAGGAGCCTGGAGCAGGGCAGGGACGGCCTTCTTCTTTCTCCATGTTGCGCCGTGCATACGCTGGGCATGCTATTCCCCATTGATTTGCTATTTTTGAGCCAAACATGGAAAGTGCTGCGGACAATCCCCTCCTTTCCACCGGCGCGGCTTTCCCCTCACGTCAAAGACGCCTGCCATGTCCTCGAACTGCCGCAAGGAATGATTGCCGCTACCGGCACAAAACGCGGCCACCACCTAATAATTTCGGGACACAAAAATTTCGGGACACAATGAAAATTTTTAAATAATTTCGGGACACAATGAAAATTTTTAAATAATTTCGGGACACAA
>DMPF01000143.1 GCA_003456095.1 Bacillota bacterium | reverse complement strand
GTTGCGTACTTTCATCATTTCATCTTCAGAGCGGCGGATCAACTCCTCCACAGTATTAATGCCCGCTCTTTTCAAGCAATTATAGGAGCGCACAGACAGGTCCAATTCCTCAATGGTCATATCCATTACTTTGTTCTTGCAACCACCGTCTTCCTCGCTGGGTATTTCAATTTCTTCTATTTTCTCCGTCAGATTAATAAAAAGATCAAGGTGTCTGTTCATTATCTTCGCTCCGAGGCTGATCGCCTCGTCCGGTTTGACCCCGCCGTCCGTCCATACTTCCATCGTCAGTTTATCGTAATCGGTTACCTGACCGACACGCGTATCTTCAACCGTAAAGTTCACTTTTCTGATCGGTGTAAAGATAGAGTCTACCGGTATAACACCGATAGGTTGATTGGCTATTTTGTTGCGCTCCGCCGGGGTGTAGCCCTTGCCCGTCTGGGCCGTTATCTCCATGTAAAGCCTTCCCTCATTTTCCAGGGTGGCAATCAGCAGATCAGCATTGAGAATCTCCACATCTGCAGGCGTTTTAATATCGCCGGCCCTTACTTCCCCCTCACCCTGTGCGTCTACTATCAATACCTGTGGTTCCTCAGAATAAAGTTTTAGGCGCAGTTTTTTCAGGTTCAGGATTATTTCCGGAGTATCCTCAAGTACATGGGGAATGTAAGAAAATTCATGTAGAACATCTTCGATCTTAACACTGACTACCGCTGCACCAGGTAAAGAAGAAAGGAGGATACGGCGCAGGGCGTTACCCAGCGTTGTCCCGTAACCCCGTTCCAGAGGTTCAACAACAAACCGGCCATAATAATTGCCCCCGTCTTTATCAACCCGTTCTATTCGCGGCTTTTCAATTTCAATCACGCAATATCTCCCTCCTGCCTTGTTCAGCAGAGTTTAACGTGAATATAGTTCCACAATAAGGTGTTCTGTGATCGGCACATCCAGCTCACCCCGGGCGGGTAAACGTACAATGCGGCCTTTCAGCTGCTCACGTTCCACTTCCAGCCATGGTAGCGCTCCCTGAGTTGTTTTCAAGGTTAACATCTCCTTGAAAACCGGCTGGTCCTTGCTGTTTTCCCGTACGGCAATCTCGTCACCGGGACGGGTCATGTACGAAGGTATATCCACCTTGCGACCATTAACCTTAAAATGACCATGACGGACAAGCTGTCGTGCTTCAGTCCTGGAGCGGGCAAAACCAAGACGATAGACAACGTTGTCCAGTCTGCTTTCCAGGATCTGCAGGAGCAGTTCGCCGGTTATTCCTTTACGTCTGTCCGCTTCGCGAAAATAGCGTCTGAACTGGGCCTCCAGCACCCCGTAGACACGGCGCGCTTTCTGCTTTTCCCGCAGCTGCATGCCGTATTCCGATACCTTCTGTCTCTTCTGGCCATGCATACCGGGGGGATAACCTTTGCGCACAAAAGCACATTTTTCGCTATAACAGCGATCCCCTTTGAGATAAAGCTTTGCAGCCTCACGGCGGCACAGCCTGCAGGTTGATTCATTATATCTGGCCATTTGCAGTATTTCACCTCCTGTTGCTTTTGCTGTTGTTATACACGGCGACGCTTTGGCGGGCGGCATCCGTTGTGAGGAATAGGCGTAACATCCTTAATCAGGTTAACTTCCAGGCCTGCAGCCTGCAGGGAACGGATAGCCGCTTCTCGCCCGGAACCGGGACCCTTCACAAAAACCTCCACCTGCCGCATGCCATGGTCCATGGCGGCGCGGGCAGCCGCCTCGGCAGCAAGCTGGGCGGCAAACGGGGTGGATTTACGCGATCCCTTAAAGCCCACCGTTCCCGCACTGGACCAGGAGATGTTATTGCCCTGCAGGTCAGTAATTGTAATAATTGTATTATTAAAACTGGATTTAATATGGGCAACCCCATGTTCCACATTTTTACGTTCCCGGCGCCGCGGCCGGGCAACCGTCTTTCTTTTGGCCAAACTTATCTCCCCCCTTTTTTACTTTTTACGGCGCACACCGACAGTGCGCTTCGGCCCTTTACGTGTGCGGGCGTTATTTTTGGTTGTCTGACCCCGTACCGGTAGTCCCCGCCGGTGGCGGATTCCCCTGTAACAGCCGATTTCGATGAGACGTTTAATATCCATGGCGGCATCACGGCGCAGGTCACCTTCAACACGGTAATTCTTGTCGATATACTCTCTTAATCTGCTGATCTCATCTTCTGTAAGATCTTTTGTGCGGGTTGAGGGATCTATTTTGGTAAATCCAATAGCTTGCTGTGCCCTTTTCCTGCCGATACCATAAATATACGTAAGGGCTATCTCCACCCTTTTTTCCCGCGGTAAATCCACTCCTGCTATTCTGGCCACAGTGCGGCCCACCTCCTTTTGTAAAAAGGCTAAACGTAATTATTATACACCATTAAAACGGCAACTATACCAAATTTCTCCTAACCCTGGCGCTGCTTGTGCCGGGGGTCTTCACATATAACCATAATCTTTCCTTTGCGGCGGATAACCTTACATTTTTCACAGATTGGTTTTACTGAAGGTCGCACTTTCATTGACTAAAATCCCCTTTGCCTTTATTTGTATCGATAGGTGATGCGTCCTCTGGTCAGGTCGTAAGGTGAAAGCTCGACTAAGACGCGGTCGCCGGGAAGAATACGAATGAAGTGCATACGTATCTTGCCTGATACATGGGCCAGCACCCTAACGCCGTTCTTCAGCTCTACCCTGAACATGGCGTTCGGCAGGGGTTCGACCACTGTTCCCTCCACTTCAATTACATCCTTTTTTTTGGACATTTCCCGGTACACCTCCTTTCTCTATCCCCCGTTTATTGAAGAGGATTCGAGACAAGGGGAGGGATCTATTGCCTCATTTTCCATGAGTACTGCCCTGATGCTGTTCCTGATGGCTGTATCGTCCAGAGTGCCTTGCCGGAACCTCTCTTTGATTTCATGCATTACCAGACGATATGGCTGCAGATGTTTCCGGTTTTTTAGCTTGGGTTTCTTTAGCGTACGGGTGCGCCCATCCGCCAGCAGGGCCCAGTTATCCTTAAAACCCGTTACCAGATAAATCTTTCCCGTATCCCTGCCTGACAAAGATTTAACCAGTTGTCCCACTTCCAGATCCATCTTAACCCCCGTCCTCCTGCAGTAAGGTCAGGATTGCGGGGCCGTCTTCCAGAATGGCAACCGTATGCTCAAAATGGGCAGAAAGACTGCGGTCGCGGGTCACAACTGTCCATTCATCGCCGAGCGTTTCCACCTGCCAGCCGCCCATATTAACCATGGGCTCAATGGCCAATACCATACCTGCTTCCAACAGGGGACCCTTGCCGGGAATACCGAAATTGGGAACCTTAGGTTCCTCATGCATCGCGCTGCCGATACCGTGACCCACGTAATTGCGCACTACGGAAAATCCTCGCCCCTCCACATAGGTCTGAATGGCATTGGAGATATCGTAAAGATGCCTCCCCGGATAGGCTTTGGTCAACCCCGCGTACAAAGACTGTTCCGCTACTTTTAGCAACTTCAGAGCCAGTGGAGAAATTTCCCCTACCGGAAAAGTGACGGCGGCATCACCGTAATAGCCCCGGTAATATACTCCCACGTCAATACTGATAATATCACCTTCCTGCAGACGCCGCAGCCCGGGGATGCCGTGTACCACTTCCTCGTTCAGCGATGCACAGATACTTGCCGGGAAACCGCGGTAACCGAGAAAAGCAGGACTGGCATGGAAACCTTCAATTGTCCGTCTAGCCAGAACATCAAGTTGCGCCGTAGCTATCCCCGGCTTAATCGCCTTTTTTAACACCTGCAATGTCCGGGCTACAATTTGCCCCGCCTGCCGCATCAGCTCAATTTCCTGCACTGATTTGAGGGTAATCAATGAAATACCCTCCTTACTTCATAAAACCCTGGTAATTGCGCATTAGCATCTGGCTTTCAACCTGCCGCATTGTTTCCAGGGCTACACCGACGATAATGATTAGCGCAGTTCCTTCGAAAACAAGGTTGATACGGAAAGCATCCTGAAATAAAATGGGCAGAACAGCAATAAATGCCAAAGAAAATGCCCCTACCGTGGTAAGGCGGCTGGAAACACGGCCCAAATACTCCGCAGTGGGCCTGCCCGGCCGCATCCCCGGTATAAAACCACCGTATTTTTTAATATCACCGGCGATCTTCATGGGATCAAACTGAATTGCCGTATAAAAATAGGTAAAAAGTATTATAAACAGGGCATAAAGGATCGTATTTAAAAATGTGCCGAACTGCAGGGCCTCCGCAAATCCACGGGCGATGGGATGATTGATAAACATAGCCAGCGTCGCCGGAAACATCAGGATGGCGGAGGCAAAGATCACCGGAATAACTCCGGCTTGGTTGATCTTAAGAGGGATATGGGTGTTCTGTCCCCCGTAAATACGTCTTCCCACCACTCTTTTGGCATACTGTACCGGGATACGCCGTCGTCCCACTTCCAGGGCGATAATGCCGACGATCAGTCCCAGTAAGATCAGCAGGATGGGCACAAGTGCAAGAAAGGTAATCTCACCAAGCTGCAGCAGCTCAACGGTCATACCTACCCAAGCAGGGAATCCGGCGATGATCCCCCCAAAAATAATGAGCGAGATCCCATTGCCGATACCCTTTTCCGTAATCAGCTCGCCCAGCCACATAAGGAAAGCCGTACCTGCGGTCAGGGAGATAATTATGATCAGGTATGAAATAGTCCGGTGATCCGTAATGGCCGGCCGTATTAAGCTGAAGGTCATTCCCGTTGCTTGCAGGAAAGCCAGTACAATAGTACCGTAGCGGATCATCTGGATCATTTTCTTCCGGCCTTGCGGACCTTCCTCGCTCCACTCCTTGAACTTGGGAACCACCACAGTCAGAAGCTGCATGCTAATGGA
>DMPF01000217.1 GCA_003456095.1 Bacillota bacterium | reverse complement strand
ATAAACACTATTCGTAGCTCCATTTTGTGTTGCAATTATCCCAAACATATGTTTTCAGAGTAGGTTGTATAAAATAATAAGGATGTGGGTCAGAGGTTCTATAAAAATGGCGTACCCTATATTATCGACCATATCCCCCACCGGCTGAAGAACGCGAAACCGGGGAAGCTGGTGCAAGGGGAATTTACCGTGGCATTAATCATCAATACGGTTAATATGCTGCGAAAGGATGAGTAGTAGGGTGAAACCATAGCGTCTCCGAAAACATGTTCACTTAGGTCAATTGTAAAAATAATTTGCGCAAAGCTCCCCCTTCCAATAGGAAATTATCCTTAAAGGGAGAATAATACAATTATCCGTTAACTGCAGAAGGCATCCCTTCCAGGCAACACCTAGTTTTTATGTGCGGGACGGGATGTTTATTTTAGTTTTTGGAGGTAGAGCTAATGAAATATCAAGGCAAGCGGGCCGGTGTGGTATTGGCGGGTTGCGGGGTTTATGACGGGGCTGAAATTCATGAAGCGGTGCTTACGTTGTTGGCTCTGAACAGGGCGGGAGCAGAAATTGTCTGCCTTGCACCCGACAAGCAGCAGCATCACGTTGTAAACCATCTTAGCGGAAAGGAATCTGCCGGGGAAAATAGAAGCATGTTGGCGGAAGGTGCGCGTATCGCCAGGGGGAACATTAAAGAAATGGGGAAAATCAGTGCCACTGATCTGGACCTGTTAATATTCCCCGGTGGCTACGGTGCAGCCAAAAACTTGTCTGATTTTGCCTTCAAAGGGCGGGATTGCACGGTGGAGCGGGAAACGGAGCGGCTGATAAGAGAAATGCACGATGCCCGCAAACCGCAGGGCTTTATTTGCATTGCCCCGGTCATCGCCGCCAAAGTGCTCGGAGCGCATGGCCCGCTGTTGACAATCGGCTTTGATGCGCAAACTGCTGCCGCCATTGAAGCGATGGGCGGGAAGCACATTAACAGTAAAATTGACGAAATTGTTGTGGACGATAATAACAGACTGGTCTCCACGCCGGCTTATATGCTGGCTTCCGGCATAGCGGAAGTCGCCATGGGTGTAGAAAAGCTGGTCGGGGAAGTATTGCGCTTATGCAGATGAAGCTAGTTAAATACTTGGACGGAATGAGCCGCAGGGGCTGTTAGGGATGCCTGCAAAACAGCGCACGAGGGCTGCGCAAAGCCGGAAGCCTCATCAAAGTGGGCACCAAGGATGCCGGCCTTTTTCTTAAAGCCGTTTCTCGTCGCGTTATGCCCAGCGGGACATATGATTATGCCTATACTGGAGAAATGTGGTGATGGCCGTGCGTGTTAATACCACCGATTTGCAGAATGCCTTTGGCAAAGATCTGGCGGCCAAATTAAACCTCTACGTGAAAAGCGGCATCAGGGAATACTGGGTTGTGGATCTGGAAATAAAAATAAGATATTATGCCCTAGCGCCTTTGCTTTTCATTTGTGGTGTTATATAATATGGCAGTGTAATCTTCCAGTAATCAGTAGCAGCGGGAGGCTTTAGGCGGATGAATGAATACAACCCCAAAGAGCTGGAACCAAAATGGCAAAGATATTGGCGTGAGCAAAACTTCCACCGCACGGATAAGGATCCGCACAAGCAAAAATATTACGTGCTGGAGATGTTTCCCTATCCTTCCGGAAAACTGCATATGGGTCATATGCGCGTCTATTCCATCGGTGATGTGCTGACCCGTTTTTTGCGTATGCGCGGCTATAATGTGCTGCACCCCATGGGCTGGGATGCTTTCGGGCTTCCGGCGGAGAACGCGGCTAACGAGCGCGGTGTAGATCCGGGTGAATGGACCTATGCCAATATTGCCGCCATGAAAGCGCAGCAGGAAGCTCTAGGGCTGAGTTACGATTGGGAGCGTGAAGTCACTACTTGCAGCCCTGAATATTACCGCTGGAATCAGTGGCTTTTTCTGCTTTTTTATAAAAAGGGCCTTGCCTATAAAAAGAAAGCGCCGGTCAATTGGTGTCCTTCCTGTCAGACGGTGCTGGCCAACGAGCAGGTTGTGAACGGTGAATGCTGGCGCTGCAGCAGTACGGTGGGGCTGCGGGAACTGGAACAGTGGTTTCTTAAGATTACCGCCTATGCCCAGCAGCTCCTCGATGACCTCAAGCTGCTGGAAGGCTGGCCGCAGCGCGTGCGCGTGATGCAGGAAAACTGGATCGGACGCAGTGAGGGTACGGATATCGTTTTTACCATACAAGAAACGGGAGACGATCTGACCGTTTTTACCACCCGGCCAGACACGCTTTTTGGCATTACCTATATGGTTCTGGCCCCTGAGCACCCCCTTTTGCCCAAACTGCTTGCCGGCAATCCTGAGGAGGCGGAGATCTTAAGGCGTGTGCAGGAGATGTGCCGGGAAAGCGAAATCAACCGTGCCGCTGCCGATACGGACAAAGTGGGCATTTTTACCGGTGCCCATGCCGTTAATCCGGCAAATGGGGAAGCGGTTCCCATTCTGGTGGGCAACTATGTGCTGATGAGCTATGGGACGGGGGCGGTCATGGGCGTGCCCGCCCACGATCAGCGGGATTATCTTTTTGCCCGTGCATACAACCTGCCGGTGCGGCTGGTGGTTAATTCCCCCCATACTGACCTGCAGTCCGCCCCAATGGTGGAAGCCTACGAGGAGCCCGGGGTTCTGGTGAATTCCGGACAGTTTGATGGAATTCCCAGTGAAGAAGCCATCAAAGCCATTACGGACTGGTTGGCAGACAGTGGCAGGGGAGCATCCCGGGTGCGTTACCGGCTGCGCGACTGGCTTATTTCGCGGCAGCGCTACTGGGGCACCCCCATACCGATTATTAATTGCCCTTCTTGCGGACCGCTGCCCGTTCCCGAGGACGATTTGCCTGTATTGCTGCCAACGGGAGTCTGCTTTAGCGGCAAACAGCAATCCCCGCTGGCGGACCACGCGGCATTTCTGCAGGCGCGCTGTCCAAGCTGTGCCGGCGCGGCGCAAAGGGAAACGGATACCATGGATACGTTCTTCTGTTCCTCCTGGTACTACGTGCGCTATACCGATCCGTTGCAGGACAAACTCCCTTTTAACCGGGAAGAGGCGGCTTATTGGCTTCCGGTGGACCAGTATATCGGCGGGATTGAGCATGCTGTGCTGCACCTGCTCTACTCCCGCTTTTTCACCAAATTTCTGTTTGACCAGGGGATGCTGACGGTGCGTGAACCATTTCAGCGCCTGCTGGCCCAGGGCATGGTTTACAAGGACGGGGCCAAGATGTCCAAGTCCAAGGGTAATGTTGTCACCCCCGATGAGATTATCGACCGCTATGGTGCCGATACGGGACGGCTTTTTATCCTCTTTGCCGCGCCGCCGGAGAAAGACCTGGACTGGAACGACCAGGGGGTGGAAGGCTGTTATCGTTTCCTGCGCCGCGTCTGGCGCCTTTTCCAGCAGCACGGGGATCTTTTCCCGTCTGCCGCGGGAGCAGCGG
>DMPF01000146.1 GCA_003456095.1 Bacillota bacterium | reverse complement strand
ATCAAAGCCAGGGTCAGGGAGGCGGATGCGCCGCTGCTGGCGCCTGTTTCGCTGCCGGTTTTGCCTTCTTCGGCCTGACGGGTGGCGCGCGCTTCGGGCGACATGCCCTGGCCTTGACCACCGCCCGCGCCCGTGCCAGTTCCGCTGCCGCCGCTGCCGGGACAATGGCGGAGAAATTGCCTCCCCTTTTCGTCTTGCTGCCTCCCCTCACTGCGGACGGTGGCGGTGCGGCAAAAATAATTGTCCCGGAGAAGGAAAACGAAGCAGAAGTAAAGAATGAAGCAGAAGTAAAGAATTTAGAAGATTTAAATACAACAGATCCGAATGATCCTGCGCGCACCAGGGTTGCGGTGGACGAAGCGGGAATATTAAATGCGGAGGCGGGGGAGGCGGAAGGGGACGATCTGCTAGCTGAAAGCTGGAAGATTACGCTGCAAGGCAGTATATATGTCCCGACAACTCCTGCGGCAGGGGAGGTCCCTCTGACAAGGGATCTGGTGGCGGAGGAAGAGTTATTGCGCGCCTTTTTTCTGGATCCAACGATGGCCAGGCGTATCAAGGAACGGGATGGTGCCACTTATTATACGGACGGCAAAAGAGGCCTGCGTATTTATGCTGGAGGAGCGCTGGAGTATACGGCACCGGGGCAAAATGTACTGAATAACCGCCTTTCGTACAGTGCCGCGCTGCAGATGGCAGCGGAGAACTTAAGCCTTTACGGGGGCTGGCCGCACAACACCTTTTTGGTGAGGCGGGAAAAGACAACCGGTGGTTACCATTTTTTCTGGCGCAGCTTTGTGGACGGCCTGCCCCTGGTCACGGAACAAGGCGACTCTGCCGAAATGATAGTGAACGATAAAGGCATGCCCTATTTCCGGCGCGGTTTTTATCTTGCCGGCAGAGAAGGGCGTACGGAACCGCTGCCTTACCGGCATTACGCAGAGGCCCTTTGGCAAGCTGTAAGCCTGCGCCGGGAATCATTTCCCCGCCGGGAAGCAACCCTTTTGGCCCTTGAGCCAGTTTACCGTGTGCTCCCGGCGGCGGCAGGGGCAAGGGCTATACCCGCCTGGGCCGTTCATTTTGCGGAAACTGGAAGGCTTTACCTGCACTGGCAGACATTGGAGCCCCTTTGAGGTGGCGGCTGTGTTAGGGGGGAGAGAATATGGATCTGTCCCGGGCTAAAACTGTGCTTATTATTACTTTTTTATGCTTGAATATTGTTCTTTTATACCAAATTTGGGCCGACGAAGCGGGAGACAGTTCCGTATTATTCAGTGGAGAAGAAAAAGCTTCCCAATTGGAGGCGGCCCTGCAACAGGCGAACCTCTTTCTGGATAAAACTCTACCCAGAGGAGGCATGCGTGTGGCTCACCTGGAGGTGACGCCTTGGCAGCCCGACCCCGCAGAGTTAATCCACATGTTTTGGAACGCGTTGGCTGAAGGGGAAGATACCGCATCCAGGCAGCAGCATATATTGGAAATAATAAAAAGTAACCGCAAAGATCCGGACAGTTTTCTTTTTGGTGGCTATGAGCTGATTCTGCCGGGTGATGGGCCGCTGATCCTGCGCGGCGTTTTTACCGGGCTGCCTCCCGAGCAGCTAAGAACGGCTGCGCAAGCCTTTGTTGAACAGACTCCTTTTTTGAATGATTTCGTTTATGATTATATAATATCAGGGGATAATCTAACAGTGCTCTATTACCGTCAGGAATTTGCCGGTTTCCCCCTTTATGCCGGGTATCTGCAGTTTCGGCACGAGGGAGCAGGAACAAATGACAGCCGCACCAGCATCTATCTCTATCGCCTGTCGCCACTTGGCTTTGCGGAGCAAGAGCGGGAGGTTATCCCTCCTGCCACAGCCCTCTGGCGTTTTCTGGAAACTTATACAGGGGAGAATGGCCAGGCCACAGCCATTGTAGAGTTTTCCCTTGGTTATTACAGCGGGGAATATGCAGCGCAGCTCTGGGAAATTGCGCCGGTGTGGAGGATTCGTCTTAATAATGGCGAAGTATATTATATAAATGCTTTTACCGGTTACCGTGAGGGCTGAAATAAATAATTTATACGAAGGAGAAGTTGGTTTGGCGGCAAGCTTTTTAGTTAAAGGACAGCAACGGCTAACAGGCAAAATAACCATAAATGGGGCAAAGAATTCGGCGCTGGCGCTGCTGCCGGCAGCGCTGCTTACAGAAGATAAAGTGAAGCTGGATAATCTGCCATGCATTACCGATATTGATAAACTGCTGGATATTATCCGGTCGCTGGGCGCCTCCGTTGACTCTCCCGGCGATCGCTGCCTTTGTATTGACGGAGGCAATGTGGATCGCTTTTCCCCTCCCGATACGCTGGTAAATCAGTTGCGTGCTTCCTATTACCTCATGGGCAGCCTGCTGGGACGTTTTGGCCGGGCGGAGATCCCCTTGCCCGGCGGTTGCGATCTGGGCCCCCGGCCCATTGACCAGCATATCAAAGGGTTTTCCGCTATGGGCGCCAAAGTGGAGATGGAACACGGTTTCATCAAATTGACGGCCGGAGAGCTGCGGGGAGCCAATATCTACCTGGATGTGGTCAGCGTGGGAGCAACAATCAACATTATGCTTGCAGCCGTAAAAGCGGAAGGGCGGACGGTTATCGAAAACGCAGCGCGGGAACCGGAAATTGTAGATGTGGCCAACTTTCTCAACGGCATGGGAGCGCAGATACGGGGAGCGGGGACCGATGTAATTAAAATCCAGGGCGTGAAAAACCTGCATGCGGTGGAACACAGCGTTATCCCCGATCGCATTGAGGCAGGAACCTTTATGATTGCCGCTGCCGCCACGAACGGGGAGGTGATGGTGGAAGGGGTAATCCCTAGGCACCTGGAACCTGTCAGCGCGAAGTTGAAGGAAGTGGGGGTTACGGTGGAAGCGGGGCCGGACTTTCTCAGCGTCAAAGGCGCGGATCTTCTTCTTCCCTGCGACGTCAAGACATTTCCCTACCCCGGCTTCCCCACTGATCTGCAGCCCCATATGATGGTCCTTCTGTTGAAGGCGCCCGGGGTCAGCCTGGTAACGGAAAATATTTTTGAGCGGCGCTTCGGTCACATTGACGAGCTGCGTAAAATGGGGGCCCGTATTACTCTGGAGGGCAGAACGGCCATTATTGAAGGAGGCCACAACCTAACCTCCGCATCTCTGCGGGCTATGGATTTACGAGGCGGTGCGGCTTTTATTATTGCCGGTCTCATGGCTGCCGGAGATACGGTTATTAGTAACGTAAAATATATTGACAGGGGCTATGAGCGTATTGAGGAACGCTTTCAGGATGTAGGCGTAACTGTGGAGCGCATGGAAGATTGTTGAAACAGATTGATTATTTCCCGGGAAATATTTTGGTTTTTATCGAAAAATGCATAAAGAGGTGAACAGGATGCGTCATTTTTATGAAGACTTCTCCACTAAGCCGTCCTCCCGGGGAGCGCAGCCATGGAAAGGAGTTGTCCTGGGCCTGTTAATCGGAGGACTGCTTACCGCCACCCTTTTTTTCTACCTGGCCGCCACCCTGCTGCCCTATAACAATATTGGGGGTCAGGCTCTGCCGCTACCCGGTCTGGAGAAAAACAGGGCGGGAGGACTGCTGGAGATTTCTCCCGAAGCCAATAGCTATTATATGGCCGTGGTAAAAGCAGCGGAAGAAGTTACTCCTTCGGTTGTAGGGATCAGCAATTTTGGCATGGTTATGGATTTCTGGGGAAGGAGTACGTTGCAGGAACGGGCCACCGGTTCAGGCGTAATCATTGACGAAAAGGGATATATTGTCACCAACTACCACGTTGTTGAAGATGCCCGGGAACTGATCGTTATCCTTGGCTCGGGGGAGGAGCTGCGGGCTACGGTCGTCGGTGCCGATCCCCCCACGGATTTGGCAGTATTGAAGGTGGAAAAGGAAGGGTTGCCTGCGGCAGTGCTGGCCGATTCGGAGATGTTGCGTGTAGGTGAACCGGCCATCGCCATCGGCAATCCCCTTGGCCTGGATTTTCAGCAGTCGGTAACGCTAGGGGTGGTCAGCGCTCTGGAACGGTCCATTGCCATCCAAGGGCAACAATTCACTTTTGTGCAAACCGATGCGGCTATCAATGATGGAAACAGCGGGGGTGCCCTGGTGAATATCTACGGCCAGGTTATCGGTATCAACACGGCTAAGATTAATATACCGGGTGTGGAGGGGATGGGCTTTGCTATTCCCGCTAACACCGTGAAAGCGATTACCCGGGAACTGATCGCCCAAGGCATGGTGGAACGGCCGTGGTTGGGGGTATATCTCAGCACCCTCACTCCCATGGACGCGCAGCGCTTTTCGCTCCGGGCGGAAGCAGGAGTACTCATCCGCGACGTGATTGCCGGAGGCCCGGCAGCGCAGGCAGGGATCCTGCCCTTGGACGTTGTTGTTGCCGTTGACGGAAAAGGAATCACGGAGAGCGAGCAGCTGCAGGAACTGCTCCGCGCGGCAAATGTGGGGCAAAAAATGGAGCTAACAATCATGCGGGGAGAAAAAGAACTTAAGTTAACGGTAACACTGGGTAAACTGCCGGAACGGCTGGGGTGAAGCAAAAGTAGTATTACCGCCGTTACTCCCGTTCTGTTAGAGCTGCTTTCCTATTGACAGAGGCTTTTGCATCAGGTATTATTTGCTTGTTCGCAGTGCCGGCGGCGTTGCCGCTCCCGCCGGCGTGGCGGGGAGGGATGCCCCCCGATAGGGAGGACGGAATATTGCTATTGGAAGCTCTGGAAGTAGGACCCTTTATGGCCAATTGTTACCTGGTGGCCTGCCCTCGGACCAAGGAAGGGCTCATCATTGATCCCGGCGGCGAAGGGCCGGTTATTATCGCCAAGGCAAGGAAACTGGCGTTAAAAGTGTGCTGTATTATCAACACCCATGCCCATATTGACCATGTCAGCGCCAATGCCGATGTAAGCGAGGCCTTTACCATTCCTGTGCTAGGGCATAAGGCCGATCTCCCTCTGTTCCACAGCCGTGCCGCCAGCCTGGCCCTCATGTCAAACCAGGGGAAGTTAAAAGAACCGGATAGCTTTCTCCAGGAAGGTGATATGCTCCAACTGGGACAGCTTCGGATCAGGATCCTGGAAACGCCGGGCCATTCGCCTGGATGTATCTGCCTGGAAATTAACGGCGCCCTTTTCACTGGCGATACTCTTTTTGCCTCTTCCATCGGCCGCACCGACCTGCCGGGTGGTTCCTACAGGGAGATCATCCGCAGCATCAAAGAAAAACTGCTGACTTACCCCGACCGGACCGATGTCTACCCTGGACACGGCCCGCCGACCACGATTGGAGAGGAACGGCGCTATAATCCTTTTTTGACCTAAATAATTTTCATTGTGTCCCGATATTTTTCCGAAAAGGAGTGTTCCGATTGATTCAAAAACCGGAACAATTTATGATAGTTGCCGCGACGGCGGAGGGCGGCCATCTCCTCACCGCTTTTGACGCGGCCCTGCTCAAGGCCGGCATCGGCGACGTCAATCTGGTGAGGCTGAGCAGCATCCTTCCCCCGGACTGCCGGGAAGCACAAAGCGCCATTATTTTCCCGCGGGGGGCTTTTGTGCCTACCGCTTACGGCGCTTATTGTTGTGAGCAGACGGAGGAGCTTATTGCCGCCGCCGTCGGGATTGGCTTTGCCCCGGACGGTTCCGGCGTAATAATGGAACATGCCGGCCTTTGCGGTGCTGCGGAGGCACGGCAGAAGGTGGAGCAGATGCTGGAAGAAGCCTTTACCAACCGCGGGCGTGAATTGGTGAAGCTTCGAGTCAAAAGCGTGGAACATCGTGTGGGTAAAAGACCCGGAGCTGCTTTTGCCGGGGTGGCCCTTTGGTAAGGCGTAAACCGGGTCGGGGCTTTTATACAGAAAAATTGGTTTGAAGTGGAGATGATGCGAATTTAATGGATACGGAACTTTGGTTTACGGAGAAACAGACCCCTGCCCTGGGGCTCAGCCTGAAGGTTAAAGAAACGTTGTTGCGCTGCCGTACGCAATTTCAGGAGATTGCTGTGCTGGATACGCTGCAGTGCGGGCGTATGCTAGTGCTCGACGGCATGGTGCAGACAACGGTTGCCGATGAATATGTCTACCATGAGATGATTGCCCATGTGCCGCTGCGCACCCATCCTGTTCCCCGTTCCGTGCTGGTAATTGGCGGTGGGGACGGAGGAGTGGTGCGGGAGATCAGCTCCTATCCCCACGTGCAGAAGATTGTTCTGGTGGAGATCGATGCCGGCGTGGTGGAAGCAGCCCGTCGCTTCATGCCCGAGATCAGTTGTGCGCTTAATGATCCCCGTCTGGAGATCATCTACAAGGACGGCGCCGAGTTTATTCGCACCTGTAATGATGCTTTCGATGTGGTCATTGTCGATTCCACCGAGCCGGTAGCCATAGCGGAAGGCTTATTTGGCACGGCTTTTTACAAAGGGGTTTTTGATGCGCTAAAAAAGGATGGGATTATGGTGGCTCAAACCGAATCTCCTTTCTATAACGGATTACTGCTACGATCCACTTTTCAGCGCATCAGTACCGTTTTCCCCCGGTCCCTTCTTTACCTGGCTCCGGTCCCCACCTATCCCAGCGGGCTCTGGAGCTTTACTTTGGGTTCCAAGAGCTTCAACCCTCTGGAGCCTGCCGGAGCTTATCTGCCGCCAGACCTGCGCTTTTATTCGGCGGAGATACACCGAAGCGCCTTTATCCTCCCTCCTTTTGTGCAGGAACTGCTGCAAAATGAGAGCGGCATAAATTCCCCGGTTATTTAAAAGGAGGAACTGGCGGAGATGGACTTTGCGTTGCCCCCTCGGGAAAACCCCGGCCTTTTTATGGCAGCCCAGGCTGATCTTAAAATGGCACGGGGAGTAATTCTAGGCGTTCCCCTCGACGATACGGGATCTTTCCGCACGGGAAGCCGTTTTGCTCCCACGGCCATACGTAATGTCTCCCATGCCTTGGAGGAATACAGCCTTGCCCTGGACAGGACGCTGGAACAGCTTCCCTTTGCTGATGCCGGCGATCTGCTCCTTACTCCCGGCGATTTCCAGGGTTCTTGCCACACCATCAGCCGTGCCGTTGCCACGCTGGTCGGAGCCGGCCAGAAACCTTTTCTGCTTGGCGGGGAGCATACGCTCACCCTTGCCGCGGTAGAGGGCTGCCTGCAACACCGTGATTCACTGGCCGTCCTTTACCTGGACGCCCATGCCGATTTGCGCCCGGCCTACATGGATCTTCCCCTTTCCCATGCTTCCGTTGCTTACAACCTGCAGCGCCTGCCGGGAGTAACCCTTTATCAAGCAGGCATCCGCTCCGCGCAGCGGGAGGAATCCGCCCGGATCCGCGGCGGCGCCTGCAGCTCCCTCTCCCTTCGCGAGGCGGTGCAAAGAATTATTCCGGCCCTTAAAGGTCAACCCCTTTATATTTCTGTTGATATCGATGTGGTGGATCCGGCCTTCGCCCCCGGCGTAAGCGCGCCGGAACCTGGCGGTGTAACCTCCGGGGAGTTGTTGCAGATCTTTCCCATGCTGGCGCCTCTGGGCGGGCAGGTTGTTGCCTTTGATCTGGTGGAGATTTGCCCTTCCTATGATCCCGCGGCGATTACCGCTTTGCTGGGAGCAAAGATTATGCGGGAGGCATTACTTTCGTTCCTGAAATAAACGAAAAAGGAGAAACACCAGATGCCGGCCAAGTATGTTTTTATTACGGGAGGCGTGGTCTCCTCCTTGGGGAAAGGGATTACCGCCGCCTCCCTGGGGTGCCTGCTGAAAAGCCGTGGCTTTAATGTAAGTATCCAAAAACTCGATCCCTATATCAATGTGGATCCGGGAACGATGAGCCCTTACCAGCACGGCGAGGTCTTTGTGACGGATGACGGGGCGGAAACGGATCTGGACCTGGGACATTATGAGCGTTTTATCGATTCCAATCTGAACAGCAGCAACAATGTTACCGCGGGGAAAATTTACTGGTCAGTTATTAATAAGGAGCGGCGGGGTGACTACCTGGGGGGAACGGTCCAGGTAATCCCTCATATTACCAACGAAATTAAGGAGAGCATCAAGCGGGTAGCCCTGGATCCACGGGTGGACGTAGTGCTTACGGAGATTGGCGGCACGGTGGGCGATATAGAAAGTCTGCCCTTCCTGGAGACGATCCGCCAGATGAAGACGGACCTGGGCAGGGAAAATGTCTGTTATATCCACGTAACCCTGGTTCCTTTTCTGAATACGCCGGGAGAATTGAAAACAAAACCCACTCAGCATAGCGTCAAAGAACTGCGCAGCATCGGGATCCAGCCCGACATTATCGTCTGCCGCTCCGAACAGGCCCTCTCTGTTGATATCCGGGATAAGATTGCCCTTTTCTGTGACATTAATTCCCGCGAGGTTATTGAAAACCGCAGTGTTCCCAATATATACCAGTTGCCCCTGCTGCTCAAAGAGCAGGGTCTTGATGAAATAGTGCTGGAGAAGCTGCACCTGCCGCAGCGGGAAGCAAACCTGGCGGATTGGGAAACTATGGTGGCACGCATGCAGGAGCTGGAGGAAAAAGTCACCATCGCCCTGGTAGGAAAGTATACGGAACTTAAGGATGCCTACCTCAGCGTTACCGAGGCCTTATTCCACGGCGGTTGCTACAACAATACGGAGGTAGCGTTGCGCTGGATTGATGCGCAGCAACTGGAGAAAAAGGAAAACGCCGGGGACCTGGCGCGATTATTCAAAGGAACACACGGTATTCTTGTCCCCGGGGGGTTTGGTGAAAGGGGCATTGAAGGAAAGATCGAGGCGGTACGTTTTGCCCGGGAAAATGGCATTCCTTTTCTGGGGATCTGCCTGGGTCTCCATTGTGCGGTGGTGGAGATGGCCCGTAATCTCTGCGGCTTGAAGGAAGCTCATTCCACCGAGTTTTTTGTGGATTCACCCCATGCCATTATCGACCTGCTGCCGGAACAACGCGCGGTTTCCGATAAAGGCGGGTCAATGCGCCTGGGACTTTATCCCTGCAAGCTGCGCCGGGAGAGCAAGGTCTATCATGCTTATGGTGAAGAAGTTATCTATGAGCGCCACCGCCACCGTTACGAATTCAACAATCTTTACCGTGAGGAGATGGAGCGGTGCGGCGTTGTTTTCAGCGGCCTTTCCCCTGACGACCGGCTGGTAGAGATTATTGAACTGCGCCAGCACCCCTGGTTTGTCGCCACCCAGTTTCATCCTGAATTTAAATCCCGCCCCCGGCGTCCCCATCCCCTTTTCCGGGATTTTGTGGGTATGGCTTTGCGCTATAAAGGCGATCAGCAGTCTTTTGCGCCAGGCGGGCAGGAATAAAGCACCCTGCTAAGCAGTCGGAATTCAGGAATCTAACGTGTATTATAAATGTAAAAGGGGATGATGCTGCTGTGGAACTGGTTACACTGCGCGAAGTGCTGAATGCGGCGGAAAAAGGGGGTTATGCTGTTGGCGCTTTTAACGCCAACAATATGGAGATTGTTCAGGCAATCATGCGGGCGGCGGCGGCGGAGCGTTCTCCGGTAATTCTGCAGGCCAGCCAGGGAGCAATCAACTATGCCGGGTTGGACTATATTGTGACTATGGTAAAAACCGGGGCCAGGGGAACGGATGTTCCGGTGGTGCTGCATCTTGATCACGGTACCGATTTTTTACAGGTGATGCGCTGTATGCGCGCCGGATTCAGTTCCGTAATGTTCGACGGTTCCCGCCTGCCGCTGGCGGAAAATATGCAGATTACCCGCAAGGTAGTGGAGATCGGCCGGGCGGTAGGCGTTTCCGTGGAGGGGGAGCTGGGCAAGATCGCCGGGACGGAGGATGATATCTCCGTATCGGAAAAAGAAGTTTTGTTCACCGATCCCCTGGAAGCGCGGCAATTTGTACGGGAAACGGGTGTTGACGCTCTGGCCATCGCGATCGGTACGGCCCACGGCCCTTATAAAGGGCGTCCTGAACTGGATTTCCCCCGTCTCGCACGCATCCGCGAGCTAACAGGGGCTTCCATTGTGATGCACGGTGCCTCCGGTGTTCCCGATGAGGACGTGCGCCGGGGAATTGACCGGGGTATCCGCAAGATCAATATCGATACAGACCTGCGCCAGGCTTTTGTCAGGGCGATGCAGGTCCAAATGGCGGAAAACCCTGACAATATAGACCCGCGCAAGGTTTTGGGGCCGGCCAGGGAAGCGATGGAAAAGGTTATCAGGGAGAAAATGCGCCTCTTTGGCTGCGCAGGGAAAGCGTAAGCAAAAACTATTTTTTTTGAAAGGAGAAGGAGCCTTGCAGTTTTTTCTGGACAGCGCCAACCTGACGGAAATTAAAGAATCCCTTGCCTGGGGGGTTATAGCGGGGGTGACGACCAATCCCACGCTCCTTTCCCGGGAAGATTCTGCCTTTGAACTTCTGGCGCGGGAGATCTGTACGCTGATGCAGGGCAGCCCGGTAAGCCTGGAAGTCCTTGCCACAACGACGGATGCCATGGTTGAGGAGGCGCTGAAGCTGGCTGCGCTGGCGCCGAATGTGGTTGTGAAGATCCCCATGGGTGGGGAGGGGCTTAAAGCGGTAAGCCGTCTCAGGCGGGAGGAGAAAAGAGTGCCCTGCAACGTAACCCTTATCTTCTCTGTGAGCCAGGCGCTCCTTGCTGCCCGTGCGGGAGCTGCCTATATCAGCCCTTTTATCGGCCGCCTGGACGATATCGGTTGGGATGGGGTCGGGCTGGTGGAGGAGATAGTCGCCGTGTTTCGCCGTCAAGCACTGGATACGCCCGTGATTGCGGCGAGTATACGCCATCCTGTGCATGTGCAGCGTGTTGCCGCTGCCGGAGCCCATATTGCCACTGTTCCCTTTTCTGTGCTGCAGCAGATGGCCGCCCATCCTCTGACCAGCCAGGGAGTCGCCCGTTTTCTTGCTGATTGGACCCGCCGTCAGGGGGAAGGACGGCCTTAGCGCGAGGCCGCCAGAGGGAGGAAAGCATATTAATAACAAGGGGGTGTGTTTTATGGAGAGGGAGCTTGCCTTGGAGTTTGTACGGGTTACGGAGGCCGCCGCCCTGGCCACGGGGAGGCTGATGGGGCTGGGGGACAAAATGGCCGCCGATCATGCGGCCGTAACGGCGATGCGCTATGCTTTTGATACCGTATACATCGACGGTGTTGTGGTAATTGGTGAGGGTGAGATGGACGAAGCGCCTATGCTTTACATTGGAGAAAAAGTGGGCGCGGGGACACCTCCCCTGGTTGATGTAGCCGTTGATCCCCTGGAGGGGACAAA
>DMPF01000086.1 GCA_003456095.1 Bacillota bacterium | reverse complement strand
GCGAGTAGACGGGGCAAAACCCTGTCTCGAGGGTTCGAATCCCTCTCTCTCCGCCATCTGTTTTAAAAAAAGTTTGGCCGTGCTAGACGGGGAGGTAGCGGTGCCCTGTACCTGCGACCCGCTAGAGCAGGGTTGAATTCCTGCCCCCGGCCTTCGTCCTTTCAGGGTCTGCTCCCGGTAAGTGGTGATGAGCTCCTGGTCCCGTGCGGCGCATGGCTATGAACCCCGTCAGGTCCGGGAGGAAGCAGCGGTAAATGGTTTTATGCGGGTGCCATGGGAGCGCTGGGAAGGAGCAAACTGTCCGGATAACGCTTGGGAGGCGGGGTCAAAGGCAGGTGCACGGCCATAATTTACAATAAAAATACAATAAAAATACTGCATATGCCCGCTGCGGCAATTATCTGTCGGAGCGGGTTTTTTTGCAGGAATAGTCCCTTGTTCCGTCGAAATTGTACCATCAGGAAACAGGCTTGTTCAAATACGGATGTCAGTGGTCGGAGTGCCGGTGTGCCAGAAAAACAAAAAAACATTGCTGATAGATCCCGATAACGCACATAGGGCCGTAGGGAACGGTCTTGACTGTTGCGCCTTCCCGCCCCTAAAAGTGTTCTGCCGGAAGCATGGTGTTTGGTATGTTATTTGATGACGATGCAAATAAATTCGATGTCTCTGCCGCCAGCCCAGCCGCCGCAGCGCCCTATCTGGCTCTTTACCGGCGCTGGCGCCCCCAGCTCTTTTCCCAGATCCTGGGCCAGGAGCATATAACCCGTTCCCTGCAGAATGCCTTGGCCAGCGGGCGTATCGCCCATGCTTATCTTTTCTGCGGGCTGCGCGGCACCGGTAAGACCACCATGGCTAAACTGCTGGGCAAAGCCCTCAACTGCCTGGAAGGGGTCAAAGCCGAGCCTTGTAACCGCTGCCGTTCCTGCGTGGAGGTGACAGCGGGACGTAACCTGGACGTGATGGAGATCGATGCCGCCTCCAACCGGGGTATTGACGAGATCCGCGACCTGCGTGAAAAGGTACGCTACGCCCCGGCGCAAAATCGCTACAAAGTCTATATTATCGACGAAGTGCATATGCTCACGGGCGAAGCCTTCAACGCTCTGCTCAAAATATTGGAAGAACCGCCGCCGCTGGTAGTCTTTATTCTGGCCACCACGGAGGTGCATAAGATCCCCCTGACCATTATCTCCCGCTGTCAGCGTTACGATTTCCACTTGCTGGAGGCGGGTCAATTGGTGGAGCGGCTGCGCCAGGTGGCCGCGGCCATGCAGTTTAGCGTTGACGAGGAGACCTTGCTGCTGCTGGCCCGCCAGGCGGAGGGAGCGGCGCGGGATGCCTTGGGGCTATTGGAGCAGTGCCGCGCCTACGCAGGCGAAACGATCAGCTACGGGCAGGCGCTGGAGATTCTTGGCCTCCCCGCCCCGGATATCCTGCACCGCTATTACCAGGCCGTGATCGACGAGGACCTTGCGGCAGGCCTGGCCCTGATCCGGGAGGTGGTCTGGCGGGGTATGGACCTGCAGCGGCTGTTAAAGGAAAAAATCCTTTACCTGCGCAAACTGCTGCTGCTCCAGGCCGGGGGAGACACCGCCGCGCTCCTTGCTGACGTTCCCACCTTCCGGCCGTATCTGCTGGAACACCATGGGAAATTCGATTCCGCCGTCATCCTGGAGATGCTGGAGATTCTGCAGGAGATTGCTTTCCAACTGCGCGGCGCTTCCCAGCCCCAGTTTCTGCTGGAGCTGGCCTTTCTGCGCCTGGTACGGGTATACCGTTTCCGCGCTTATCTATCCCCTGCAGGGCTGCTGCAGCGTTTGGAATCACTGGAGCAGAAACTTCTTGCTGCCGGCCAAGGCAGGTTGGCGCCGGAACATGAAATGGACTTCCCTCGGGATGCTGAAGGGGCAAGGGTAAACGCCGCTCCCATCAGAGAAAATATAAACAGAGATGCTTATCGGGATGCGGTGGCCGCTTCTGCCACGCACGGAGATACAGATGTAACAGGAGGACCGCAACCGGCACCGCACATCGCTGCACCGTTACCGCCCACCGGTGTAGGGAACGGTTCCGGGCAGGCCGCCGTAGGGAACGGTCTTGACCGTCCCGACAGCCCTGACCGTCCCGACAGCCCTGACCGTCCCGACAGCCCTGACCGTCCCGACAGCCCTGACCGTCCCGACAGCCCTGACCGTTCCGCATTGGAGCTGGGCCCGTTCTGGGAAGAATACTTCATGGCAAGGCTGCGCAAGGAGCGAAAACACAATCTCCTGGCCTACCTGCTGGAGGCCGTTCCCTTCTCCTGGAAAGGCGGCATCTTTGCCGTAGCCGTTCCTTTAAACAAGGCCTATTTGAAAAAGCGGCTCGAGGCTCCGCAAAACCGCAATTATCTGGAAAAACTGCTGCAGGAGCTGCTCGGATCGCCGGCAGCGCTGCAGATAATCCTGGGAGTGCCCGCTAAGGAGGCGACAGTGTCCGGCAAGGAGGCGGCAACAGCACCTTCCCAGCCAAAAAATCTCCTTGCTGCCGCTTCTTCTTCGGCCGGTAATGTTTCTTATGCTGCCCCGTCCCGGGATAGCACCTCTCCTTTTGGCGCCGCGGGAACTCCTGCCGCTGCCTCCGCCGCCGACTATTTTATCCGGCAGGCCCTGGAGATTTTTGAAGGACGCCTCATTGAAGGCGGCAGGGAAGGAACGACGCGGGGGAAACCCCGCTTCCCTGAGGGCGATCCCTGGCCCGAGGGTGAGCCGGTTCCCCCCTTGTCGGACGATTTTCCGGAAGAATTTGCTGATGAGGATGATTGATCCCTGAGATTATATTAAGCATTAAGAAAGGAGATTTGCCTGTGAACGGAAATATGAGCAAAATGCTCAAACATGTTCAAAAAATGCAAAGCCAGATGATCAAGATGCAGGAGGAATTAAGCCAGCGCACAGTGGAGGCCAGCAGCGGCGGTGGTGCTGTGCGCTGCGTGGTCAGCGGCGGCAGGGAGTTGAGGGAACTGGTGATTGACCCCTCCCTTCTCCAGGAAAATGATGTGGAGATGCTGCAGGATCTGATCGTGGCCGCGGTAAACGAAGCCATGCGGACGGCGGAAAAGATGATGAACGATGAAATGGCAAAACTTACCGGCGGCATGGGCTTGCCTCCCGGCATCTTTTAAAATCCCCCTAAAGAAAGAAGGTTGGCCTGGCGATGTCCTTTTCCCCTGCCCTCAACAGGCTAGCGGATGCTTTCCGCCGCCTCCCGGGCATCGGGCCTAAAACGGCCCTGCGCCTGACCTATTACATCCTTTCCCTGCCGGAAGGCGAGGCGGAGGAGATTGCCCGCGCCCTGACGGAAGCCCGCAGACGT
>DMPF01000082.1 GCA_003456095.1 Bacillota bacterium | reverse complement strand
GGTTACCCCAAACGTCTGCGCGAAAAGGAAATTCCGCTGCAGGCCAGGATCACGGCGGTGGCTGATGCCTACGATGCGATGATGACGCCAAGACCTTACAAAGAGGCTTTGTCCAAGGCAGAGGCACTGGATGAACTTTTGAGAAATGCAGGGACCCAGTTTGATCCGCAAGTAGTGAAAATATTTGTTGAAGTGCTCAGGGCAGGGAACGGATTTGCGGAATAAGTTGTGTGAAAATATTTGGCACAAATATGGTATAATAAACGCGTATCCTTAAGTGAGGGAGCGATGCATGTGCAAAATCTTTACCGGTCAAAGCAGAACCGTATGATTGCCGGGGTGGCCGGCGGGCTGGGTGAGTATTTCGGTGTGGATGCTGTGCTGCTGCGCCTGTTGTGGCTATTCTCCATTTTTTTCGGCGGTGCCGGGCTGTTCTTCTACATTATAGCCTGGATAGTTATGCCCCCCGAACAAGACGAATATGGTAAACAACAGAGGGGGGCGCTGTGGCCGCAGGCTGGCAGGACCGCAGCGGAAGCGGAAGAAAATAATGTTTCGGACCCAACGCCTGAAAGCAGTGACGGGGAGGCGGCAAAAACGGAAGAAACAGCTAAACCGTGCTGCGCAAGCGGGTGGGGTTCAAAGGATATGTCCGGTAGACGGCGGCGAAATGTCGGTATGGCGCTGATCGGTCTTGGCATTATCTTCCTGGTGGACCAACTTTTCGGTCCCATTTTTCATTTTATCTGGCCCCTTTTGCTGATAATTATTGGCGCATCTCTGCTGCTCTATGAACGTCGGGAGGTGGGAAGATGAGGCCGTGGGTATTTCTGCTGGCTTTGTTTTTAATTCTATGCGGGATAGTTTTATTTCTAATCAATCTTGGCTATGCATCCCCGCAGTTCGGCCGGGAGCTCTTGCGGCTCTGGCCACTGATTCTCATTGTAATCGGTCTTAGTCTCTTCTGGGGTGGTGTGATCCCCCGGGCGCTGGCATTTGGCCTGACACTGGCGCTGGTCTTTGGTGTCGCGGCCCTGGCCATTTTTTTACCGCTACCGTTGTAACAAACCTTCGGGAAAGGGTGAGTGGTAATGAACCTTTTCCAACTGCCGGCGCAGCTGCCACAGCAAGCGGAATTGCATGAGACCTTGCTGCAGCAAGAGGGGTATGGCTTGCTCATCGAACGCATTATCTCAACCGGGCAGGCTTCACCCCCGGGTTTCTGGTATGACCAGGCGCAAAACGAGTGGGTGCTGCTGTTGCAGGGCAGTGCTGTGCTGGAATGGGATAATGGCCGCAGCATGACACTGCAGCACGGAGACTGGCTTTTTATTCCCGCACATGCACGGCACCGTGTGGCCTGGACATCCAAGGAGCCGCCATGTATCTGGCTGGCAATCCACTTTGAAAGATAAGCTGCTCCCAGTGCCGTTATGGTTATATCGCAAATTTAACGCAGGCTGCGCAGCCTACATAGATTGCGTGATGAGGAGGCGAAATATTTGGAAAAACTTGACTATCTGCGCGTACTGGTGCTGGCGGAAAACACGGTTCCCTTTCCTACTGCCCTGCTGGGACAGCACGGCCTTTCCTTTTTAATTGAAGGGCGAAAAGAAAAAGAAAAAGGGAAGGAAAGGGGAAATGTGGAGCTGCGGGTTGTCATGGATGTGGGGCAGAATCATGAAGCGCTTGCAACCAATATGGAATTATTAAATGTAAGTTCCTGTGACATTGATGCAATCGTCCTGTCCCATTGCCATTACGATCACACCAGCGGCATCGCCGCGCTGCTGGCGGCGACAAAGAAGCGGGACGTTCCCCTCATTGCCCACCCTGCTATCTTTCGCCCCCATTTTATAACCAAGCCGGTGCTACGTTCGCTGGGCATAAGGCCAGAGGACAGAGCCGAAGCCCTTGTGGCTGCCGGCGGTGTCCTCCTGCTGACAAGTGATCCTGTGCAATTGATGCCCGGACTTATGACTACGGGAGAAGTACCCCGTGTTACCGCCGATGCGAAAGAAGGGCTGAGTGTTATTACTGTCACAGAAGGGCGCGCAGCGGCGGATAACCTCCTTGATGACATTGCTCTTATTGCCTGCGTAAAGGGAAAGGGCCTAGTGGTAATTGCCGGTTGCAGCCATTCCGGCATTATCAATATTGTGAAGCGGGCGCTGGCGCTGTTCCCCGGGGAGAAGCTTTATGCTGTGTTGGGAGGTTTCCATTTAGTTGAAGCGTCACAGCAAGGCATAGCTAGTACAGTGGATGAGTTGACCGGGTTTGCCCCTGCGCTGGTAGCTGCCGGGCACTGTACCGGTTTTAAAGCTCAAGCCGCCCTTTACAATAGCTTGGGCGACCGCTTTGTTCCCCTGCACGTCAGTGCAGAATTTATCTTTTCTGAATAATAAGGAGGCGCTGCGTATGTCCGGGCTGTATGCTACTGTTGACTGCAGAGGCCTTTCCTGCCCTCTGCCGGTATTAAATACCAAAAAAGCAATTGATGCCGCCGTGTCGCCGGCGGAGCTTATGCTCACGGTGCTGGTGGACAACACCACCGCAGCGGAAAATGTATCCCGTTTTGCCCGCAGCGCCAGCTGCCGGGTGGATGTGGAGCAAAAAGAAGACGGCATCCATATTCAGATTCGCCGAAAAGCAGCGGAACAAGCCTCGGCCGGTGAAGGAGAACTTAAAACACCGGCACCGGCGCGGCAGCAGACGCAGCAGGCGCAGGATCCCCATCCGGAACAGGCGGAAGCGTGCTGCAGCGGTGTAAATGGCGGGATGGGGGATACGGTGCTGCTGATTACTGCCTCCACCTTGGGGCGGGGCAGTGAAGAACTGGGCAAAATCCTGATGCGCAGTTTTATCTTCACGCTGAAAGAAGCGGAAACGCCTCCTGCGCGCATCTACTTCCTTAACAGCGGGGTCAGCCTGACAGTGGAAGGAAGTCCGGTGCTGGAGGAACTGCAGGAACTGGCCGCGCGGGGCGTGGAGATCTTCTCCTGCGGCACCTGCCTGGACTACTATCAGCTAAATGAAAAACTGGCCGCGGGCAGTGTCACAAATATGTACGATACCATGGCTGCCGTATTATCATCGAAACGTTGTATTACGGTTTAAGATAATGCGAGTCCTTAATTAATTGCTTTTCCCTGGTAAACTTCCGGGCCTGAAACAGGTTCTTACAGGCTTAACTTGTAAGGGTTGACATGTACGAGCACATTGCCCACTTCTGGCACTGTATCCATAACCTGTTGTTTAATCGAAGCGGCGACATTATGCCCTTCTTCCACGGTCATCGCACTGTTTACCTCTACGGCCATATCAATAACAATATGCTGGCCCAGGTATCTTCCCCTTATCCAGGAAACGGCCTGCACGCCTTCAATATCTTTGGTAATGTTTTTTATCTCTTCAACTTTTTCCGGTTCAGGTGAGGCGTCCATGAGGCCCTTTGCGGCTTTGAGCAGGATGACGACAGCCGTTTTAAAGATCAACAACGCCACCAGGATGCCGGCCAGAGGGTCAAAATATTTAAGCCAGCCTATCTGCAGGGTGCCGCCGATGATACTGCCAAGAATAGCGATAAATGTTCCTATAGAAGACCAGGCATCGGCGCGATGGTCCCAGGCGGTGGCGGTAATGGCTTCGCTGTTTATCTTTTGGCCTGTTTGGTAGGTAAACCTGAACATGATCTCCTTGACAATGATGGAAATAACAGCGGCGGCAAGCGCCAGCAGCGATGGAGTGACAAACTGCTGCGCCATCAGACAATGGATAATACTCCTGACAATAAGCGCGACGGTGAAAATCATGATAAAACCGACCAGTGCTGCCGCCAGCGGTTCTATTTTGCCGTGTCCGTACATATGGCATTCATCGGCGGGTTTTTTGGCGATTTTGATACAAACAAAGACCACGAAAGTGGCCAGGACATCGGATCCAGAATGAAATGCATCTGCCAGCATGGCCTTGCTGCCACCGAAATAACCGGCTAAGCCTTTAAACAAGCTGAGCAGCAGGTTGCCTGCGAGGCAGTAAATTGTTACCTGTTCGCCCCTCCTGTAATCAACGCTTTTCACCGGCTTATAAGCCCCCCTTCTTAAAGCAACAACACCTGTAAGACTATTTTGCTATAGTCCCACAGGTGCATCTGACCTGCTGCCTGAATAGGCCCGGCTGCCGGCGGAAAAACCGCCCGCCTGATCTCTAATATTAAAATATTTGAATGTTGTTTCCCTTAATTATAAAATGCAGCCAGGTAAATGTCAATCCGGCAGAATGATCATCATGATGCTGTCCATCATGATCCGGTCCAGGGAAATATCAACTTTTTACGGCAGGATAACGTCGCTGCGATGCCGAAACCTACCGATTGCGGAGGTGATCTTCATTGACGGGTTCAAATGAAAGTGACAGCATGGCGATAACGGCAAAGCTGCGCAACATTTTTTACCCGCGCAGCGTGGCGCTGCTAGGGGCCAGCGATAACCCCCAAAAGGTTGGCTATAATATTTTTACCAGTCTCAGCAGCAGCTTTAATGGGAATCTTTACCTTGTAAATCCGCGCTTGCAGACGGTGCAGGGATATCCCGTTTACCCCTCCCTGGCAGAGGTTCCCGGACCGGTGGACCTGGCTATAATTGCCCTGAATGAGCGAGCCACCATTGCCGCCATTGAAGAATGTGCGGCCTGTGGTGTGCCGGGAGCTGTATGTGTGGCCGGGGGTTTCAGGGAAACAAGCGAAGCTGGCGGCGGCCTTGAGGACGAACTGCTGGCGGCGGCGCACCGCTGCGGTGTACCCTTTGTGGGACCCAATACGCTGGGTTTTATCAATAACGAGATTGGCCTGAACACTACTTTTTATCCTATGCAGCTACGCCGGGGGGGTGTTTCCTTTATTTCCCAAAGCGGCGGCATGGGCTTGACTTTTATCAGCGGTGCGGCAGACGCCGGGCTGGGATTGAACAAATGGGTCGGGGCAGGCAACCGCACTTATTTTGAACTTGCCGATTACCTCGCTTTTTTCGGAGAGGATGAGGGTACGGATGTAATTGGCCTGTATCTGGAGGGGACAGAGCAGGCAGCCCGCATGGTGCGTGTAGCCGGCAGCTTGAAGAAGCCGGTGGTGGTTTACAAAGCGGGCCGTTCCGGAGCGGCGGACTTTGCCACGCTCACCCACACAGGCAGCATGGCTGGCGCCCATGCCGTTTACCGCGATATTTTCCGGCAGTATGGTCTCTATGCTGTGGAAAGCATAGGCGAACTGGTGGCGGCGCTGAAAGCCCTTTCCCTTGTGCCTTTGCCTCGCGGCGGGCGAATCGGCCTGATCACTCATACAGCCGGGCCCAGTATTGTGGCCGCCGATATACTTTTGGAACAGGGCTGTGTCCTGCCGTCTCTTGCGCCCCAAACCATGGCAAAGCTGCAAAAGATGACCGGGCCAAACCCGCCCTTTGCCCTGAAAAATCCCCTTGATGTGGCCGGAACGGGTTTCATAGCGGATGTTTACGGCCGCTACCTGGAACTGCTGGCTGACGATCCCAATGTGGACATGGTTATTGCATTTTTTTGCCATAACAGTAATCCCCACTGGCCATTCCCCTCTTCCGAAATTGTCCGGGTCAGGCAAAAAAGCGGCAAACCGCTGCTTGCCTGCTATATTTCCACTGCTGCACATCTGCCCGGGGAGCGGGTTATACTGGAAGCAGGCGGCGTGCCCCTTTTTGCCGCCCCTGAAGAAGCGGCCCGGGCGGCACTGGCCCTTGTTTGGCAGGCCGGACGCAATCAGGCCGGATTAACGGGAAAAACCAAAAGGAGCTGACTTTCGTATATGCATGCCCTGTCTTTGATCCGCCGCTTCAGGGAGAGAGGGGATAAGTTTCTGCCGGAAGCGGAAGCCAAAGAAGTCCTTGAAGCCGCGGGAATTCCTACTACGCGCTGCCACATCGTGGAAAACGCCGCTCAGGCCTGCAGCATGGCGGAAGCAATCGGTTTCCCCGTTGTGCTGAAGATTTCCTCACCCAGGCTGCTGCATAAAACAGAGGCAGGTGGCGTGGCTTTGAACCTGCAGACTCCGCGGGAGCT
>DMPF01000021.1 GCA_003456095.1 Bacillota bacterium | reverse complement strand
AAGCTCCATCAGAAGCTTGGAGATCCGGAAATAGCGGGCACTGAACCCCTGCCGGCAGGCCATATTAGCCAGGGACACAGCAATATATGTCTTGCCTTTATGTAAAGCTTTACATAAAGGCAAGACATATATTGCTGTGTCCCTGGGGATTGCCGCCGTCAATCGAGGCTACAAAGCTGTCTTTATTCACATGGATCAATTGATCCATGCCCTCAAAACCCGGGAGATATCCCCAAGAAGCAAAAAAAAGATTCAAAGGCTGTACCAAGCCGATTTGGTGATCGTCGATGAAGAAAGAATACTCAAAGACTAAAAATAATTACCAGTAAAAATCGTGGCCAGCTGCTGCATTTGCTGGACTACCCCCTTTTCAGAAAATCGAAAATACCTTTCTTCTCCAGTGGTAAGACGGTTTCGCCTGTTTCGGCATGCTTGTGTTCTTTAATTTGTCTGTTCAGTTCCCCTTCCAGCCTTTCCAGTTCTTCTATCGCGTTCTTTTCCAGTTCAAGCTCAGCTAGGCTCCTAGCCACTTCTTCATCACGTTCTTTCTGCTGCCTAGCCAGTTCATCTTTCAGTTTATTCTTTTCAGCTTCTAAATCAGCCCGTATCTTTTCAGCTGCCAGTTTCTTTTCACGCTGTAGCATACTCAGCTCACCTTCAAGTTGCCTATTTTCATCTTCTAGGGTTTTTAGCCGATGTAGCAGCTCTTTCTTTAGAGCACGCTCGCTCTCGGTCTTGATATAGTTGTGTATGCTGCGGTAGATCATAAAGAAAGTCATACCTACGACACCGAACAGAACTGACCAGAGAATCACAGTAAAAAGATTGAGAGTGATCTGCCCGAAAAGGTAATTTACTGTAACGACATCACTGTTGAGCAGTGCTATAACTACTAAGGCGATTACCATAATGATCATTAGGATGACTAATAATGTTCTCATGCGTACACCTCCCTTCAGAAAGGTAAGTTATAAAGTAATGGCGATACTCCTTTAGCTCCTCTTCATCCAAAAGTAATTATGATCCCACTCAATAAAATTGTAAATGCGTACAAGCTCCGGTACATTTTTGGTCTGCCATTCTTGTCCGGCATTTTTAAAGTTGCCGATGGGATCCTTTTTCTTAGTATCAACAGAGATCACCGGTTGTCCATCTTTTTGAAATGTTTGGGCCATCTTGTTGATATTCTCAAACTGTGCGTTGCGATCCGGATGGGAACTGTCTTCTTGTATTTTCCGGAAAATAATTCGCCAGGAAAAGGGGCTTTTCCTGCTTTTCCTCTGTTTTCTCTCCTTATAGAGCTACGAATAGTGTTTATTTCGCAGCCCCTGAATTACAGCACTCAGCGGCTGCTTTAAGCTACTTTTTCTTCCACGATAACCGTATACCCCAGAGCTTCTATGCGTTTGACGGCACTCTTTAAAACAGCGCCGGCCTTGCGCTCATCGAAATAATTGGCCCCTAACTCCTGATATGGTTGCCGTTTCTTCAGGACGTGGTAGATTATGACCAGGATACTGTGACCTACAGCAACTGCGGCACGGTTGCCACCTCTTCTGGCGGCGATTCGATGATACTGAGCGGATAGTATCAGGCAGCTCCAGTTCTTCCTTAAAAAGGGCGCAGCCGCTCTTCGACCTCCTGATCAAGGTTTTTAACTTCTTCATCCAGGAAGTCGATATGACGCAGCTGAACAGCAAGCATTTTTCTTTGATGAGGACCCATCAGTCCGTGAAGAGCCTGTTCCAGACTCTCTTTCTTGCCTTGCAGGCGTCCTTTGGCCAGTTTTGACAGCAGCCGGGGGTCACTGATGTTGTTGATGATAGCTTCGATCATGGAGCTGCGCGGAAACTCCCGTGATATCACTTACCACGGAAGAAAGCTTGATGTTGCACCCTTCCAGAATCTTTTGCAGCCTGTTCACCTCGCGGGTGCGCTCTTCAATCAGGCTCTTGCGGTAATGTACCATCTCCCGCAGTTCCCGTTGCTCCCGTGAAGGGATGTAGCTGCCTTTAATGAGCCCGTGCCGGAGAAGATCCGCGATCCATTCGGCATCCTTAACATCCGTCTTGCGGCCAGGCACTGCCTTGATATGCTGTGCATTTACAACCATCGCCTCAATCTCCGCTAATTCCAAAAGGTTGTAAATCGGTTTCCAGTACACTTCCGGTGCTTTCCATGGCCACATGGGTACACTTTTGCTCTTTGATCCATTCCACAAGCTCCAGGATTAAAGCCGGTCATTGCGCCAAAAGTTCTAGTCATCTTCCTTTTCGGTGTTGGGTGGAGAAGTATCCGATGATGGTCCGGGCAATCGCCGCGGCCCGGCATGAGATCGGCAACCATACCTACAGCCACCCTCACCTTAACAGGCTGAATGAGGCAGAGATCCAGGTGGAGCTGGAGCGGGTTGGCGTCATGATCTTCGATCTGACAGGACAACAACCCAATCTTTTCCGTTAAGGATTTCTGCAGCACCACGTCCGCAACCGTTTGAAAGGCATTTACCTCCAGCTCCGTAATCCCGTTAAAGTTGGTCACAATTTTAATGTCGTAATCTTCCCCGGCTTTGCGCAGCGTCCTGTAGAGGAAGTCCCAGTATTCCATGTTGGGGGTGGATGTATCAATATGGCAGCGCCAGTTCCATTTTTCGCCGGCCCTTTTGCCTCGGTAGTGAATGAGCGCCGCCGGCTGTGGGTCGTGGATGACGTAATAATCATAATGCCAGCCCTGCATAGCAAAGGCATTTAATTCATTATAGTGGAGATAAATCTCCATGTCCCGCTCTTCCAGGGGGCCTTTTTGACCTTGCAGGCAGTTATGAAAGGATTTGGTCACGTTATAAAATTGGTTGGTGCAGCCGCTTAGCACAAACCAGTCCACATCCAGACCCAGGTCGCTTAAAAGTGGTACCAAGGAATGGAGTATCTCCGCCACCCCGCCGCCATAGCAGGTAGCGCTGACCATAGCTACTTTTTTGCCATACAGCTTCCCGCGCAGCATCTCGAATTCTGCAGTTGTTTCTGGGTTCAGGAATTCCAGATAGTCGTTGAATTTTTTTGCTTTGATTGTATCAGTTCCACGGTTCGGCCTCCTGCTTCAGCTTACGCCATGGGAATATTTATGTTCTATATTGTTATAGTTCCCCTACCCAGTGGTTATATTATGCCTATGCAAATGGGAGCACAAATAATCAACAGAAAAAAAGAAGAGATTGAGTTCAGGGTCTTCGCCTACAACAAAAAAAGGTGGAGCTGCTGCTTAAGGCGGGTGATGCTGATGAAAAAATCATACCCATGGGGGAAGAAGCAGCTCATATTTATACTACCAGGGTGGAAGGATTGGGGCTGGAACCTGTCTGCAAGTTTCGCCTGGAGGGGGAAGGTGATTACCCCGATCCATACGCCTCTTTCATGCCCTTTGGCGTACACGGTTTCTCCCAGGTGACAGATCATGCAGGTTATCAGCGGCAGGATGAAGGCTGGCAGGGCTTAGCCTTGGAAAAACTCATCTTTTACGAAATCCATACGGGCACTTTTTTCTTTTTACCTTCTATAAAGACCTGATCCGCCTGAAGAAAAACCATCCCACCCTGCAGGCGCCGGACAAAGAAAAGACTGCCGTAAGGGTCCAGGAAGCACTTGCTACTGTGGAGATAAACCGCTGGAACGGGGAAACAAAACTGACCGCCCTGTTCAATCTGGGCAGGGAAACGCTGGAGTTGGGAGACTACCCGGGCCGGCAGATCATGAATTCGGAGTGGCAGCAGTATGGAGGCATGGTTGAGGGAGAGGCTACACAGCTCTATGAAGGGAATGTGGTGGTAATCGAATTAGCAGCGTGGTAATCGAATTAGCAGCATTGTAATTTATGCTGAAGATGATAAAATAATCGTAACAACTCAGGCTTCAAAAGGGATGCGGGGTTGCCTTTAAGCGGCCTCCGGGTGTGAATCAAAAGTCTTTGCTGGCCCGGGGTTTTATGCTCTTATAAAAGCCGCCGAGTCGGCAAAGACGACCACCGACCATCTTTTGGTGTAGATATAAGCCTGGGCAAAAGGAGATGATTTTATGCCAGTCGTGCAGGTCGAGATGTTTGCCGGAAGGACACTGGAGCAAAAAAGGGCCATGGTAAAGGATGTGACGGAAGTTTTCGTCAAAACGATCAATTGCAAAGCGGAAGACGTAAAGATAATCATTCGGGAACTGAGTCGGGAAAACCTCGCCGAGGGAGGCACTTTATTTATAGACAAGTGAGCCAACCGTCCTGCCCAGGCGGGACCATGTCCTGCCCATACAACCGCTGTGCGCGGGCGGCTGTGGGCAGCCGCCCCTACAACCGTCCCGCATGCCATTTTTCTGTTTTAGGGAACGGTCTTGACCGTTGCGCGGTTTTGACCGTTTCCTACTTTGACCACTCCCTATGTTAGTTCGTGCAGGAAAGCCTCCAGCCGGTCCAGCCCGGACCTGATATTCTCCAGGGAGGTGACGTAAGAAAGGCGCAGGCATTCCGGCGCACCAAACCCCCTTCCCGGCACCACGGCGACGCGGTAGTGCTCCAGCAGCAGGGCTGCCAGGTCATCGGCATTATTTATCACAGTGCCGCGAAAACTTAGCCCGGAGGCTTGTCCTGCGTTAATAAAGAGATAAAAAGCCCCTTGGGGCGCACTGCAGGAAAGGATAGGCATTTTAGCGATGCGCTCCAGCGCATAGGCACGGCGTTCGGTAAAAACCCGGCACATCTCCGCCACGCTGTCCTGGGGGCCGCGCAGGGCAACAAGGGCCGCCTTCTGGGCGATGGAGTTCGGATTGGATGTAACATGGCTTTGGATGCTGTCCATGGCCGCAGCCAGTTCCGGCTCCGAAGCGGTGTAACCGATACGCCATCCCGTCATGGCATACGCCTTGGAGACTCCGTTAACAACAACGGTACGCTTTTTAACCTCCCCGTCCAGAGAAGCAATGGAAGTATGTACGGCATCACCGTAAATCAGTTTTTCATAGATCTCATCGGAGATGATCCAGAGATCATTTTCCAGGGCAACGGTCGCGACGGCAATAAGCTCCTCCCGGCCAGCAACCCGGCCCGTGGGATTGGATGGGCTGTTCACCACAACAGCCCTAGTACGGGGGGTCAGATATTTATTAAGTAATGGGGCAGTCAGTTTATAGCCGTCCTGCTCCTCCGTTTTCACGCTTACGGGTATGCCGTCTGCCAGTTTAACCAGCTCTGGATAGCTTACCCAGTATGGAGCGGGGATAAGCACTTCGTCTCCCGCATCGAGCATGGCCGTTAAAACATTTGCCAGCGATTGTTTTGCGCCATTGCTTACCACAA
>DMPF01000139.1 GCA_003456095.1 Bacillota bacterium | reverse complement strand
CGATGGGGTGGGCTATGCCATGGCCATGACACGCTTTGACCTGGACGCCGCCGCGCTTTTTGCCTGGGTGGCCGTTTGCCTGCTGGTGGTCGCCGTTGTGGAATTAATCCTGGTAAAACCGCTCACCGGCTATCTGCGAAGCTGGAGAATAACGGACAAAATAAAAGAAGCAGGTATGGGCGAATGATCAAATCAAGAAAAAAGCGTTCTGCTTACCTTTGGATGGCTCTGGGCATTTTGACCATAGGAGCGGGTTGGCAGTGGATGGCCATGCTCTATGGCCCGCTAATCGTGCCTTCGCCAAGCGAGACCCTAAAGGCCGTATTCAGCCTGCTAAGCTCGCTCGAGGGTCTGGCTGACATATATCAAACCTTTTACCGCTGCCTGATCGCTTTACTACTGCTCACCATCACCGCCGTAACCGCAGGCATGCTGGCCGGGTTCAAGCCCTGGCTGGTGCAGTTCCTCAAACCGTTAAATGACATCCTCATTGCCATCCCCCCGGTAGCCCTGACTTTGCTGGTAATATTTTTGTTTGGCGGCGGCGCAGTGCAAACAGTGGCGGTAGCGGTAGCGCTGGGGTTCCCCCTCCTTTATGGCGCTACACTCACCGCCGTGCGCTCGCTGGACAAAGACCTGTTGGAAATGTTCCGTGCCTACAAAATATCCAAAACCGTGCAACTTTGGGACGGCTTTCTGCCCGCCGTCATCTACGCGGTATTGCCCAATATCCTGCTTGCCGCGGGTCTGATTGTGCGGCTGATGGTCATGGCCGAAATTATTGTGGGGATGCACAAAGGAATTGGGCCGGCCTTAAGCATAGCAAGAGTACATATGGCCACAGAGGAGCTCTTTGCCTGGCTTTTAATCATGGCTGCCGCTGTTTTAATCATTGAAGGAGCACTGCTCTACCTGACCAAAAAACACCTGATGCAATGGCAGGCCGGGAGGTAACCCGCAATGCTGGAATTTAAAAACATTACCAAATCCTTTCACAACCGGATCATCTTGCACAATATTTCCTTCCGGCTGGAAAACAGCCGGATCCTGGCCATCCTGGGCCCTTCGGGGATCGGCAAGACCACAATTTTGCGCATTGCCGCCGGCACGCTTAGGCCCGATAGCGGGGAAGTGTACTCTGACCGGCAGAGAGTCGGCTTTGTTTTCCAGGAGCCGCGCCTGCTTCCTTGGCGCACCGCCCTGGCCAATGTTACCCTTGTCCTGAAAAACAACAAAGCGCTTAGCGGCAAACAGCAGGCCGAAAAAGCTGCGGCGATGCTGAAGCGCCTGGGGCTGCAGGGCTTTGCGCATTATTACCCGGCCCAGCTAAGCGGTGGCATGCGCCAAAGAGTTGCCATAGCCAGAGCCTTTGTACTCGAACCGGACCTGCTGCTCCTGGACGAGCCATTTTCCGGCCTGGATCTGGGACTGAAAAGTTCTCTGCAGCAGATGCTACTGGAGCTGCTGGCATGGCATCCAGCCGACATGCTCTATGTGACCCATGAGCCCGATGATGCGGTGCTTCTTGCCGATCAGGCGATCGTGCTGGCGGGGGAACCGGGCAGGATTACAGCCGGCATGGAGCTTGACCTCCCCCGGGAGCAAAGGGATCAGCCCTATCTCCATGCACAAGCAGCGAAGCTGACAGCCATACTGGCCGGAAACCAAAAGTCACAAAGGGGGTCACAAAAGGGGTCAGGTCAATTTTCTTGACATTTATAGATCTTGCAGTAATTATGCGGGAGGGGACAGTTTGGCCAAGGTAGTGGTTGGCAGCAGGGGCAGCATGCTTGCCCTCATCCAGGCGGAGCAGGTGATTGCCCGCCTGCGGCAGGCTGCTCCTGACAGGGAATTTGCGCGGAAAATAATTAAAACTACGGGTGACAAAATCCTGGACTCGGCTCTAACCGCAATCGGGGAGAGGGGTCTTTTTGTAAAGGAGATTGAAAATGCGCTGCTAAGGGGAGAAATTGATTTTGCCGTACACAGCATGAAGGATGTGCCCACGCAGATCCAGCCTGGTCTGAGCATCGCGGCAGTGACGGAGCGGGAAAACCCCCTGGATGTCCTGCTCACAAGCAGCGGACAAGGGCTGCTGGAACTGCCTGCCGGAGCGAGAGTGGGCGCGGGCAGCTTGAGGCGCATTGCCCAGCTTTTGCATCTGCGCCCCGATTTAAGCTTTGTGCCTGTCCGCGGCAATATAGAAACCCGTCTGAACAAATTGAAAGGAAAGGAATTTTCCGCGCTGGTGCTCGCTTATGCCGGTTTGAAACGCCTGGGCCGGCTGGAGCTGCTTACGGAAATCATCCCTGCCCACATCTGCCTGCCTGCTGTAGGTCAGGGGGCGCTCAGCATAGAGATTCGCCAGGGGGATATGGAGATTGAACAACTCGTTTTAAATGTCAACGATCCGCTCACACATGCTGCTGTAAAGGCGGAACGGGCTTTTCTGCAAAGGCTTGCCGGGGGCTGCCAGGTTCCCATCGGCGCCCTTGGGGAGATAGAGGACGGAGCGGTATATCTGCAGGGAGTTATCGCTTCCCTGGATGGCCGCACCATGCTGCGTGACACAGCGCGGGGAGATGCTGCCGCACCTGAGGCGGTTGGTCTAAGATTGGCAGAAAAGCTCCTTGCCCGGGGAGGGACCTCAATTCTGGAAAAAGCAAGGTGTGATTTAAACGATAATGTCCAATAGCAATAAGCAAAAAGGCATGGTGTACCTGGTGGGAGCGGGTCCTGGCGACCCTGGCCTGCTCACGCTGAAAGGGTTAAAATGTATCGCCGCGGCAGATGTGCTTGTCTATGATCGCCTGGTAAACCGCCGTCTCCTCTCCTATGCCCGTCCCGGTGCGGAGATGGTCTACGCAGGCAAGCTGCCGGACCGCCATATCCTTAAACAGGAGGAAATAAGCAGGCTCCTGTTGGCCAAAGCGCTGCATGGTTTGGTTGTCACCCGCCTCAAAGGCGGTGACCCATATCTCTTCGGCAGGGGAGGTGAGGAAGCGGAGTTGCTGGCTGAAAATAATATTCCCTTCGAAGTGGTGCCGGGGGTTAGCGCTGCTGTTTCAGTCCCGGCATACGCTGGTATTCCTGTGACCCACCGCGATTTTACCTCCAGTTTTGCCGTCATAACCGGCCATGAGGATCCATCCAAGGATGAAACAGCCATTGCCTGGGATAAGATAGCCACTGGTATCGGCACCATCGTCTTTCTCATGGGGGCGAGGAACCTGCCCCTGATCAGCAGGAAATTAATGGAATACGGCCGTCCGCCCCATACCCCTGTGGCCCTTGTCCGCTGGGGAACCAGGCCGGAGCAGCAGACGCTGACGGGCTGTCTGGAAGATATCGGGAATAAAGCGGCGCAGGCCGGCTTTAAATCTCCGGCTGTAGTTATCGTGGGCGAAGTGGTTAAGCTGCGTGCCAAACTGCGCTGGTTTGAAGACAAGCCTTTTTTCGGCAAGCGCATTGTGGTAACGCGGACGCGGCAGCAGGCCGGTGTGCTCGCGGAAAAAATTGAAGAACTGGGGGGAGAACCCTTTGAATTACCGGTTATAGAGATTGCCGAGCCCCTTGATTATGGTCCCATGGACAAGGCGATCAGCGCAATCCATACCTATGACTGGGTTATCTTTACCAGCGTCAACGGTGTTGAATATTTTTTCCGGCGGTTGCGCTTTCTCGGCAAAGATATCCGTGAACTGAAAGGTCTGCGTATCTGTGCCATCGGACCGCGCACGCGGCAAGCTCTGGAGGCAAAAGGGCTAATCGTTGAGTGCGTTCCTGAAGAATACCGCGCTGAAGCGGTAGTGGATCTGCTCCGCGGCGTTTTGAAGCCGGGCCAAAAGGTGCTGCTGCCCCGTGCGGATGTTGCCCGTGCAGTCCTCGAAGAAGCGATCAGTTCCCTGGGGGCAATTGCGGATAATGTGGAGGCTTACCGGACACTGCAAGGGGGGCAAGGGGGCGCGGAAGCAGCAGTACTGCGACAAATGCTTGCGGATAAACTCATTCATGTTGTCACCTTTACCAGCTCTTCCACGGTGCGCAATTTTGTGAAGCTTCTGGGCGAAGACAACCTCAAACTGCTGCAGCAGGTCACTCTGGCCAGTATCGGTCCTGTTACCACGCAGACAGCTTGGGAGCTGGGGTTAAAGATGGATGTGCAGGCCTCTGTTTATACAATTGACGGCCTGTTTGAAGCGCTCCGACGGCATTTTGCCGGCATAAAAGAAAAATACGGCATTACAGCCGAATAAATATTGCACCTGATTCATTCAGGGGCGGGCACAGGAGCCCACAGAAGCACGCCTTGGTTTAAAATTGTCAAAATACTAGGGGCCCTCACAGCTGCCTGTGCTGAGAAATGAATAACAATTATTCTCCAGCGGTGCATACTCTGCTTCGAATTGGATACGATCTATTTTAATATCCATTATTTTATCTCCCTGTCTGAAGGCGAAACTATAATGCTCATGGTCAGGTTTTCTTTCAGTTTCTTCTTCCTTAATCAAATTTTCCGTAATTTTTTTAATCTCCTCATTTACATAGCCTACGACAAAGGATAATTGTTGTTCCAGACTGCTGTGATCGAATTTTCCTTCCCGTATTAGCATTTTCATGTTTGTCCTGTAATGCTCAACGAGTACCCTAATCGCTTCGTCGTGTGCGTTCTGAACATCCATGTAAATCATGCCTCCAAATTATAAAATTCCGAACATAACCCCACAACATTCAATAAAGCTTGCTCCATTAATATCTTTTGTTTATAATAGTATAGCATAACAAAAAAGTTTTGTAAATCAAATTTAATGCAATATTAATGTTTATGGGATAAT
>DMPF01000125.1 GCA_003456095.1 Bacillota bacterium | reverse complement strand
GGCCGGTACCCGGGCCGCCGTCACAGGGGTCGGCACAGTTATATGCTTCCAACAAGTCCGGCAGGTTGCCCTTCTGCCGCACTAATTCCATGAATTCTGCCAGATACCCATAAACCCTGTCAGGTCCGCTGATTTTCTCGAAGCGCCCGTTTGGGAGAAGGGGAAGGATGCTTTCACGCAAGCCGCCGTAAAACCCCAGGGTTCTGCCGTTGCCGCCGGCCGCATCGTCAAAATCAGCTGCCGGGTAGGCCTCAAGGTCCACACCCTGTTCGCTAAGGTGTTTCTTCAAATGCCCGATAGTGATGTTGTAAGAGACCACTGAGCGGCCAACGGTGCGCATTTCAACCCGCTTCGCAATGCATGGTGAAAGGAAAGCCAGTTTTCCCTCCGCTCTCCTGTATTTCTTGAGAAAGATTGCCGCGCAATGCAGCGGGCTGAGAACCGGGATAAGCTGCCGACGTAACCCGGGCAGATGGCACTGAATATACCGGGAAACCGCCGCACAGGGTGACGCAATAAGCCCTGCGCCGGGATTGCGTCGCAAGACCTCTACATAAGCCCACAGGGCTATGTCTGCGTAAACGAGGACATTGTAAATTGAGTCTACTCCTGACTGCTTCAGGAACCCATACAGTTTTGCAGGCGAAGCGAACTGACTGTAAACAGCAGGCGCCACTAAAAGGGAAACAGCCGTTCCCCGGCGCAGGTCCTCAAAAAACAAGGCTGTATCGTCCCGATAGCTGATTGCCTGGCGGGGACAGGCGGACAGGCAATTGCCGCAACCGACACAACCTTTTTGCATGATACTGCTCAGCGAATAAGTGCTGCTTATTGCTGCCGGGCAGCCCCTGAGGCACCTTTTACAGCCGGCGCAATCGCCGTTAACTGCCAGTCCGGCAGCCACAGGTTGAACTGACAGCATACTCCATGTCATCTTTTTATCCCCCGGAGCCGTCGCTGCTTAGCCTTACGCCGTCCTCCCTATTTCTCTCATCACTGCCCTTTTTCTGTAGCAGATTCTGCACAAAAGTCTGCAAACGTATTTCATCGTTTTCGTTTTTCTTCCCGTCAATCCCGATATTCAGCCAAGCGCCTTTCTCTTTGAACCGGTCGGAAAAAATATTTACCAGCAGTGCCGTATTTTCATACAATGACGCCACGTTGATAATTCCGAGCACACCCTCTTCCAGGCTAAGCAAGGCTTTTCCAATCCGGTATGTGCCAAAACCGCCGTACAGGCAGCAGAGATGCTCTCTGCTGCGGCGGGTGATTTTTTCTGCCCGGCATTGCAGGAGCGAACCGGCACCGGGGAGAACCAACTCCGCTTCAGCAGACAGTCGGCCGAGTACTGCACGGTATCTAAGATAACAGAATAGTTCTTTCTTTGCTTTTGCTTCCGCCTGCTTCTCAAAGAAGTAATGATAGATGATTTCTGTTAACGGCGCCATTCTGATTTGAGCCCCGAGCCGTTCAGCCCGTTCGACTAGGTCAGCATTTAGTTCCGGCCTGTAAAGCAAATACGGTTCTCCCACCAGGGCCAGTACCGGCCTGTTCTTAGGCTGTGTTGCCCGCCGCGCAAAATCTGCTCTGGCAGCAGCCAGCGTAGCCTTAAGGTCCGGGGCATAGGGAAGCTGCTGGAGATACCGGGCAAACAGGTGATTGGCCTCTGCCGGATGCTCAGTATAGGGTCTGGTGTCAAACAGCATTTCAGATAATGCGTCTACCGCAAAAATTATTTTGAACAGTGCTGTGCCCAAGCCGGGTCCAAACACTGATTTCTCAGAAAACAAATCTTCCAGGAAAGGTGCCACAACCTCAACCTGCGTCAGGCCTTGTTTGTTGAGGAAAGTCTTCAGGAGCCTGGCATACTGGCCGTCAACCTCGGCACCTTCCAGCGCAGGGATTAAAATCGCAGTCCTCTCCAGGTGTTCTTTTTCTTTCGATAATGTTGTTGCCACGCTGCCCAGCAAGGCCGTCAGGGAGAAATACTCCTTGGCTATGGTAAATGAACGGCCCAACTCCACGGCTTCCTCACGGGGAGACTCCAGCAGTTTCGCGTCGTACCCGAACCGCTCCAGCACAGCGGCAAGAGCAGTCGCATGCGGACCCAGCGCGGGAAGAAAAAGTTGTTTGCCGCTGCTGACAGCTGAAGTCAGCTCCACTTTGGGCAAGCCGACACCTGCGGCCTGTGGCCGGTGATTATTCAGACTGTTGATAAACGCTTCCAGCCTGGTAATGATGCCAACCGGAGAGGAGTGTTCATCCACCTCAAGGTGCAAATACGGCTTGTCGCCCATAATTTCCGACACATAGTGAGTAAGAGCAGTGTCAGGGCCGCATCCGTGATTTGTAATAAATACCGGATAAAGATTGGGGCGTTCCTTGGTAATCTGGACCGCAGCCAGAATATGTTGCCCAAATGGCCAGTACATGTTGCCGCAAAAGTCAGACACATCATAATCGCTGATAGGCAATGCGTCCTTGGGAATAGTTTTTATCCCCATTTTAGCCAGTTCCTGTGGGATGCGCATATTCAAGTGGCGGTCAATAATTCCGTATGGTCGGGTGATTAACACCAGAGCTTTTTCATCAGGAGACAAGTTCCGGAGGAATTCCCTCCCTGCTTTTTCCACATCCTTTTCAAAGAAGTCCTTGGCTTTGAAGCCTGCCTTTATGGCGGGCAAAACCTGCACCGCGCTCTTGCCCAGCTCCGCACCCATTTGCAAAAAAGTTTTCAGTAAATGCTGCCTGCCAAATTTAAGCGACAGGACCGGACTGATCAGTTTTACACTGTTTTGCTGCATCCGGTTGCCCAGCAAAACTTCAATCATTTTGGCTGCACTTTGCATAAAAATACACGGGTAGTCCTGCCTCGACTTGGAAACCGGGTGTCTCATAGTTGCCAGAGCAGGCAAAAAGATATAATCCACCTTTTTTTCAAGCAAATCCAGCACATGACCGGTAATCAGCTTCACCGGATAGCACGTTTCTTCATACGTCCCGCTTTCACTTAAATTCACGATCCGCTCATCGGTGTGGCCGGAGATAACCACATTGTAGCCAAGATGATGAAACATGGCCTGAAACATGGGAAACAGCTTATACATAAACAAGACCCGCGGAATGCCTATTGTTTTAGCGTCAGGATTCCGCTTCTCCCGGTAATCCTTCATGAACAGCTGCTCCCGCAACGCAAACAGAGGTGGCACCTGCTCAGCTGTTTGGCCGGCAGCGCCTTTGTCAGGCATTTCACAACGCACGCCACAGCCGCAGGCTCCTGTTTCCCAGCCGTGAAACCTGCTGGGCAATTCCTTGCCCTGCATCTGCTCCCGGGTCAGCAGCGCCGATCCCCAGGCACCCGTTACACTGAAAAACGGGGAAATTTTGACCTGCCGCCCGGTAATATTTTGCAGGGCGGCCAATACCGCGCTGTTAAAAGCGACGCCTCCCTGAAAACTGATTCTGCGGCCGATTTTCTTAAAACCCACAACTCGGTTCAGATAGTTTTGGGCCACGGCATAACACAGTCCGGACACGATATCTGGCAGAGGTGTGCCCTGCGCCAGGTGATGACGGACATTGGTTTCCATGTAGACAGTGCAGCGCTCGCCCAGAGAGACCGGCTTTTTAGAGCTTAACGCGAGCGGCGCGATATCTTCTGTGGCAATCCCCAGCTTTTTGGCCTGCTCTTCCAGAAATGAACCGGTACCGGCGGCACAAACCTTATTCATTTCAAAACCGGTTACCACTCCGTTCTCAAGTCGGATGAACTTGGCGTCCTGGCCGCCGATTTCAAATACCGTGTCAACTTCCGGATCTGTTTCCGCGGCGGCCCGCGCCTGAGCAGAAATTTCATCTACCACTACATCTCCGCCCACCAGGTTACTTGTCAGGTAGCGGCCGGAGCCGGTTACGCCCACGCCCAAAACACGCTTTCCCCGGTAACGGGCTTTAAATTTCTGCAACCCGTGTTGCACTGCGGAAACCGGATCACCGGCCGTACGCAAGTACAAAAAGTCCACAACCTGCCCTGCCGGATTCATTAATACCAGGTTCGTAGTGGTAGAGCCCACATCAATACCCAGATAGCAGTCGCCCTCATAGTCTGCAGCTTGATGCAATGCGGCCGGTTCAACGGCAGCGGGTACCGTCAGGGGACGAAGATGATTAGCCGGTAAAGTCCTCTGTTTTTGTTCCAGCGCCTCCTTTAGCTTTCTTAAGGAAAGATGATCCCCGGCGGCCAAAGCCAGCAGAGCAGTCCCGGTACTGTTCACATTCCTGCTTTCTGCCAGAACAAAAATATCCTCCGCGCCAAGCGAGAAAAGGTCCCTGACCGCCCTGACAATGCCTTTGTTTTCTGTCATCCCTCCATGCAGCAGGAGCGGCGGGATAATCTCAGCGGAGCGGACCACTGCTGCTTTAAATGTCCTGATTACCGCATAGCAAAGTCCCAACAGAATGTCATTTACCGCTACCCCTTCCTGCTGCAAGTGGACAATGTCCGTTTTGGCGAAAACACTGCAGCGTCCCGCTATCCTTGGTACGGAGGAAGCCTGCTCTGTTAAATCAGACAGCTTGCACATGTCAATGCCCAGGCGCAAAGCCTGCTCCTCCAGGAAAGAGCCGGTACCAGCCGAACAATCGGAGTTAAAGGAAAAATGCTTAACGGTCTTGTCCGGGTGCAAAGCAATAAACTTGGCGTTCTGGCATCCCAGTTCAACTATTGTTCCCGCCTGGGGATAGTACTCTTTCAGGGCCGCACACTGAGCCAACACCTCGGAATAATTTTTAAAACCGGCCTCTTCGGCCAGTTTCATGCCACCAACACCGGTCAGCGCGCCATACTGCAAATCCTGCAGCTTAAAGCGCTTAATCAGGCCGTCAATTTCTTCGGCCAGGACAGCATAAGGTCTGCCTTGATGCTGCCTGCAGATACTGCAGAGATTTTCTTTTTGAAGCGTCAGCAAGGAAATTTTGACC
>DMPF01000191.1:16335-16521 GCA_003456095.1 Bacillota bacterium | reverse complement strand
TCACGCGCGGTGCCGCCCCGCGTACACACCAATTCCCCCGCAATGTAACTCCCACTTTTCTGGCCAAGATCATGGAAACTGATGAAGCAATTTTACTTGAACACCGCCGCGGTGTCAAGGCCGTCTTCCGCCCCGATGACCGCTGGGGGCACTGTGATATCAAGTCTGTAAGCCTGCTGCCCAACG
>DMPF01000191.1:15558-15991 GCA_003456095.1 Bacillota bacterium | reverse complement strand
GCTGGCGCGTGAGGCCGCGGCGCGCCAGGGTGCCTATGAAGCCATCCTTGTCCATGCCCTGGGCATTACAGAATGCGGCAGCAGTAACCTCTTTATTGTCAAGGACGGCAGGCTGATTACGGCGCCAGAAGGGGATCAGATCCTCTCCGGGATCATACGGGAAACGGTGCTGCAGCTGGCTGCGGCGGCGGGGCTGCCCGTGGAGCTGCGCTACCCCCGGCCGGAGGAGGCAGTGGCGGCGGATGAAGTCTTTATCACCAATTCCATCGATGAGATTGCCCCCGTCCTTGCCATCGACGAAAAAGCGGTGGCAGGGGGGAAACCGGGCAAGATCACCATACTGCTTCAGGAAAGGCTGGAGGCGCTAAAGCAGACAATTTAAGCAACAACTGCCAGGGTGGATAGACTACTCAAATTTTCATTGTGTCCCGAA
>DMPF01000191.1:0-15233 GCA_003456095.1 Bacillota bacterium | reverse complement strand
CATTGTGTCCCGAAATTATTACTCGTTGCGCATGGCCACAATAGGGCTGAGCCTGATCGCCCGGTTGGCGGGGTAGAGACCGGATCCCAGGCCGATAAGGACGGCGAAGCCCACGGCAAAGAGGGCCAGCCAGGGGGGGATGACGGAGATATAAACCGCCTCGCCGCTCCCCATCAGCATACCCTGCAGCATGTAACTGCTACCAATGCGGTCGACGATGGCGGAGATGCCGTAGCTCAGACCCAGACCCAGCATACCGCCAAAAAGGCCGATCAAAGAGGCTTCAGTGAGAAAGAGGGCGCGCACATCGCCGAAGGAGGCGCCGATAACTTTAATGATGCCGATCTCCCGCGTGCGCTCGTAGATGGACATGATCATGGTGTTGGTAATACCCAGGGCGGCAACAAAGAGGGTAATACTGCCAATACCGCCGAGGATGGCCTGGATGATGCGGGAGGTATGCTCGATCCCTTCCAGATCATCGGCTATGGACCAGGCGTTGAATCCCTGTTCCCGCAACGCGGCGGAGATGCGCTTAGTGTCAGCCAAATCATTTGTTCGCAGCAGGATGGAGTCATAATCGTCGCGCCGGTCATCGCGCCCGCCCCGTCCGGCGGAGGCTGAAGGCCGAACTGCCATGGCCCTGGCTGCAGGAAAGGGCGATGGTAAAAGCATATTCCCCTGTTGTTCCGTCCCCTCCAGCATGAAATCGCGCATGCGTTTAATATCGGCGATGGAGCCGTAGACCTCCCAGGCGCGCTCCATATTTTGCTCGTCCAGTATGCCTACCACATAAACATTAAAGGTTTGTTTTTTTTCGTGATCGGCCTGGTTATGCATGGTCAGGCGGATACGCCGATCCAGCAGTTCGGTTGGATCCTGCGCCGCGGGATTGAAGGGCATGCCTCCCCGCATCGCCCGCTCATCCATAAAATTATTGATCACCTGGTAACCGGCCACCACGGTAAAGCGCTCTTCGGGCTTGGGCAGGCGGCCGTGCGCCAAGGTAAACTCCAGCTCTGCCATTGCCTTTATGTCCATACCCACAAGGCTGATATGTCCCCTTTTACGCCCGAGTGTGGCTTCACTATGAACATTATAAATGGGGGAGACAGCGACTACGCCGGGGATGGCCTTGATTTCAGCTACTGTCCCATCGTTGAGGCGCTGCTCTTCGCCGATAGGGTTCCCTTCCCGGTCGAACTGCATGCCGGCATGAATGCGGACGATCTCGAGGCTGCCCCACTGGGCCATGGTCTGCTCCATGCCCTGTTTGAGCCCGATGCCCAAGGAAAGCATGACGACAATGGAAGTGGTGCCGATGAGCACACCCAGACAGGTCAGGATGGTGCGGGCGCGCCGCCGCCAGAGGTTTCTGTTGGCCATCAAAAGCAGATCCCGTTTAAGCATGGAAAAGCTCCTCTCCTGCCTTGCGGGCGCGCCGCCGCCGCATGATCACGGCAGCCACCACCACAACAATAAGCAGCACTCCGGCAAAATAAGGCCACCGGGAAAGCAGGCCGCCTACCGACCCACCTTCGCCCGGGGGTTCCAGCAGGCCGGGCGGTTTTACTCCTTCAATGATCTCCCCCATTCCCATTGCCCCTCCGGCTTGCACTGTGATGCTGAATGGCTCTACGACCCGCACTTCGCGGTTATTGTTGTCCAGGTAGGAAAAGATCAATTTGCCTTCCAGCACCCCCTCCCGGTCGGGGTGGATAATCCCCTGGTAGAAATGGCTGGCGCCGATCTGCAGGTTGCCTACAAAGTAGGCCGCCTGTTCCTTGGGAAAGTCCCCCTCCAGCAAAACCATGAAATTGCCCAGGTCCACTTTGCCCACGTTGACGAATTCGGCATTGACAAAGGCGGGCTGACCTAAAAAGGCTGTGGGCGGGGTCTCCACGAAAAGCACCTGCAGGCGGCTCTCCTGGGTAACGGGGATATTTACCATCTCCCTGACTTCATAGCCGGTGGCGTCTTCATCTTCATAGGCGATTTGCACGGGGATGATATAGGTCCTGGCTGTGGCGTTGGGATCAACCCACAGATCCATGCTGTGCTCCACCGCGGTGCGGGCAGGGATGCGATCGATGAAAAAGCTGTTGCTGCTGTTAATCGGCGAGAAAACAGTGCCGGCGGCTGTTCCGCCCGCGCCCGCATTCCCCCCTTCCACCTGGGTGACGCCGAGGGAAACTTTTATATTCTGCACAGGCCGGGTATGGGTATTTTCGATATGGAGGGTGAGTGTGACCATATTGCCGGCCAAAACTTTAGCTGCGGAGAGGGCATATTTACTGATCAGTACACGGGGCGTTCCCCTAGATGCGGCGGCGAAACCCGTGTCGGCTACGGCGATGCCCAGCGTCTCGCTGACGGAAGGCTGAACGCTGCCGGCTTTGTCCCTGTATTCCAGTTTTATACGGAGAGGGAGGTGAGTATCCTCCTTGGCGGGGTTGATGCCGAGCAGGTACTCCAGTTCCTTGCTGTCCTTGCCTGGCACCAGGGGAAGGTGATCCACGTTGGAGCCCCGAAGCACAAAGATCTTGCCTTCCCCGTCAAGGGTAAGGCGCACGCCCGTCGCCTGCTGCTCTCCCAAATTTTCCAGCGTCAAACGGAGGATATATTCATGGGCGCGGGCTGTTTCGCCAAGGGAAAATGAGCTGATCGTCAGTTGGGGCGCCGTACCCGGCGCAGGTTGCTCCAGGGGAAGGTTTACCGTATGGGCGGCGGTAAAGGACTCTCCCCGGAAGCGGTATTTGAAGGTAAGTTTGCTGCTGTTTGTGGTCCGGTTCTCCAGCCCCTGCAGGCGGAACGAAACGAATGCATTGCCGCCGCGGCTTAAAGCAGGCAGGAATTTACTGGCGGTTGTCTCCAGGACGCGAAAATTTTCACCACCGTCAAGCTCGACAAAGACACTGTGGGCTTCAGCGCCGCTGTGATTATCCAGGTAAAATACGGCGGTGAAGGGTTCCGTTCTTGCCGGCGCCGGCGGGTCCAGGATTACCTTGCTTACGGTGGGGCTCGGTTGGGTAATCTCATGGTTGACTTTGACAGTGGCACTTGTGGAGGTGCGGGGAGCGGCGGCCTTAAGGGAGGCGTCCTGGCTTTTCAAAAAAATATTCAATGTATAATCCACGTTCTCCGCCTTGGCGCTTACCTTGACGGGGAAACTAAAGCTGCGCACTGTCTCCCTTTCGATTTTGGCCAGGTGGGGGTTTTCCTGGGTTGCCGGGGCCTCCATGGTGAAAACATCCTCCCCTGCTACTTGAGGGGAGTCCAGCTCGGCGAAGATATTGAACGCAGGACCCGCGCCCATATTTTTAACGACCACGGTCAGGTAAAAAACACTGCCGGCCACAGCCCGCTCCGCATTTACCCTTTCGATCACAAGGATGGGCTGGGTAGCCGCTGCCCCGCCGGCCCTGCCCGGCAGGATCGCTGCGCTGAAACAGTAAAAAGTGATTACGGCCAGCAGCAGCAAAACAAAATTGCGCTTGTACGAAACAATGGTGGACAACGGTGATCTACCTCCTTTATTTTAACGGGACGGATACTGTCCTTTCCCGGACGATGCTGCCGTCCACCATCTCCACGATGCGGTCCCCATAGGCGGCTACATCCAGATCATGCGTAACCAGCAAAAGGGTCTGCTTCATTTCCCGCACGGAAGATATGAGCAGCCGCAGAATCTCCTCCGTGGTGCGGGAATCGAGATTGCCCGTGGGCTCGTCGGCAAAGATAATGCGGGGGTTGTTGATCATGGCCCGGGCCAGGGATACGCGCTGCCGCTGCCCGCCGCTCAGCTCATTGGGCTTGTGCCCGAGGCGGTCTCCCAGCCCCATTTTTTGCAGCAGTACCCTTCCCCTTTTTTCCCGCTGCGCTGGCGGAATCCCCTCAAAGACAAGTGGCAGCGTAGCGTTTTCCAGTGCCGTCAGTGAGGGGATAAGGTTGTAGAGCTGAAAGACAAAGCCGATATAGCGGCGGCGGAAAGCCGCCATGTTTTGCTCGCTGATTTTGTTCAGGTTATGGCCGTTTATCACAATATCGCCACCGGTGGGCCGCTCCAGGCCGGCGGCGATATTAAGAAAAGTGGTTTTGCCGCAGCCGGAGGTGCCTAGGATGGCGACGATCTCCCCGGGGAACACTCCTAGCGTAATCCCGTTTAACACCGAAACTACCTGGCTGCCCAGGCGGTATTTTTTTAGGACATCCGCAGCCTGCAAAATTGGCTTCACTGTGCATCGCTTCCTGTTTGCCGGAAATTTCCACACTATATATCTATGGACGTAATTACAAAAAGACGGTTTCGACAGAGGAAAAAATTTTTGGTATTTATTTCTCCCCTTCCCTTTGCTTTCCCTTCCGTCAAGAAAAATTTCCATTGTGTCCCGAAATTTTCTATGTTATACTATTATTAATAGTAAGTAAATACAGCAAGGATGAGTAATAAATGGTCTTCTGGCATGTTTTCCTGGCAACTTTTTCTCTGGTATTCTTGGCTGAGCTGGGAGATAAGACACAGCTCGCCGTCCTTTTAATGGCTGCGCAGGACCGGCCGATGTGGGGAGTATTTTTCGGCTCCGCTTCCGCCCTTGTTCTTTCTACGTTAATTGCGGTACTGCTGGGAACAGTTATCTCGAATTATATATCCCCTGCTTTAATACAATAGGGAGCAGGTATAGCCTTTATCTTTATCGGCTTTCTGCTCCTTACGGGAAAACTTTAATCACCGGCGCTCAAGAGTTGATACCCAGCATCCCCATCCCTACCAGATAGGGAATACTCCTTTCCGGAAGGGGTGTAAAGTACAGGGGATTTTCTTAAGGAGACCGGCTTAAAAGCAGGCCTCCTTAATGTTATATATGTATCGTTTCCCCTGATTATGCCGTCAGCTTTGTTTTGCAAACGCATCTGTGACTATTCCTCATCACTAACTACACGGTCTACCCCTACCCGCGCCATTTTAATGTTCACGTTGTCGGCAATGCGCAGAACTACCGTGTCCTCTTTAATCTCCTTAACCATGCCGTAAATCCCGCCGATTGTAAGCACACGGTCCCCTTTTTGTAGTTTGGTCAACATCTCTCTGCGCTTTTTCTGGTTTTGCTGCTGCGGTCTGATCAGCAAAAAGTAGAAAATCACAAACAACAAAATTATGGGCAAAAAACCAAAAATAGGATTTGCGGCTTCCGGTGCTTGCGCCATAAACTGAACCATCATCATTTCACTCCTTTCCACGGATTATTTAATCTTTTGCTGTGCATTTTAATTCCGCTCCGGACTCATCTCCATTATCGTCAATTTCCTCCTCCTGCCCGAACTGAGACCGGAATGCGTGAACAAGGGTATCCAATTTCCTTTCCCTGATTGCGTGACGAATTTCAGCCATGAAAGAAATCAAAAAATAAATGTTATGGTAAGTTGTCAGCCGTATGCCGAGAATTTCTCCCGCTTTAAGCAGGTGCCGAATATAAGCCCTGCTGTAATGACGGCAAACATAACAACGGCAATGGGGATCAATGGGTCGCAGGTCAGCAGCATATTTAGCATTGCGCAGTGTCAGATAGCCCCAACGCACCATTACCCGCCCATTACGGGCAATACGGGTGGGCAATACGCAATCGAAAAGATCCATACCGCGAAGTACCCCTTCCAGTAAGGCGTCAGCTGAGCCCACGCCCATAAGGTAACGGGGTTTATACTCCGGAAGCAGGGGAGTAACAATCTCCAGTATATTGTACATTATTTCCTTGGGCTCGCCTACGCTTAAACCACCGATTGCATAGCCGGGAAAATCAAAAGCGGTCATATCCCGGCAGCACTGTTCGCGCAGCTCCCCATAGACTCCCCCCTGCACAATGCCAAACAGGGCTTGCTCCATTATCCTGCGCTGCCGTTCCCGGCTGCGTATGGCCCAGCGCACCGACCGCTCCATTGCTTCCTTTGTTTCCGCATATGAAGCGGGATAGGGAACAACATGATCCAACGGCATAATGATATCGGAACCAAGGGCTTCCTGTACCTCCACCGCTTTTTCCGGTGAGAAAAAATGGGTCGTCCCATCGAGATGGGAACGAAAAGTGATGCCCTTTTCGCTCACTTTGCGCAGCGGTCCTAAACTGAAGACTTGAAAACCACCACTGTCAGTGAGAATAGGACCCGTCCAATGCATGAAAGCATGCAAACCGCCGGCCCGAGAAATGATCTCTGTCCCCGGCCGCAGGTACAGGTGGTAGGTATTGCTGAGCAACATACCCACACCTATCTCCTGTAACTCTTCCGGAGTCATGGCTTTAACCGTAGCCTGCGTTCCCACAGGCATAAAGGCAGGCGTCTCCACGATCCCTCTTGCCGTTAACAGCCTTCCGGCCCGCGCCCTGTCCTGCTTGCAAACGATTTCCCATTTTATTGCCATCCGCGCACCACTTTAACGTTTATGATTGGTTAAAGAGCATTGAGTAACTGCGTCCCCGGGAAATAAAAGGAGAGGATCTCCCGGTGAAGCTGTCCGGCCCGTGCCCGGTTATAGGCACCGTACTGACTCATGCCAATACCGTGTCCCCAACCCCGCCCTTCGAAAATATAAGCCATGTAGGGAACAATATCCTGCCGCTGTGCAGCAAGGGCGGTAAACCTTTCCCCCGCCAACATTCCCCCGGTCCCATTGGCGCCTACTACCCATCTTCCCTCCAGTTCGCCGGCGCTTACTCTTGTCACTCCGCCGTCGGCAGTCGCAGCGGCGATCCAGACCCGGGGTTCAGGTAGTTCCCGTACGCGATAAAGTTGACTGCGCAGGCCCAAAGCAGTGCGGGCACGCTCCCTGAAAAATGAGACGGTCTGCCCTCTGCCGATAATACGCAGCTCATTTACCCGCCCGCTCGCAAATGCAGACTCGACTCTAACGCTATCCACAGGTGCTGAGGCAGCCTGACCTGCCAGCAAGGCGGATATAACACTTAAAGGAACGTCTCTTTCCCAAAGAGCGGCGTGATGGCGAATATTTGACGGGTTTTGCGGGTCGTCAAAGGAATCCGGTTCACTGCGCAAAAAAGGAAGCGGGTTTAACCACACATTTGCGGAGCATTCCGTCTGGCCGCCGTTGGTAGAGTGGTAAAAAGCGGGTATTACCTGCCCATTCCAGGTCAGGACGACTCCCCGAGTATCCGCCACTGCAGTATCGGTATTGGACGACTCCGCACTCTTGCCACCGTAAACCTGGCAGTGCTGCGTATCACACAGGTCATATGGATCATCCTTATGCCTGCCCGCGCCAATATGGTAAAGAGCATAGGAACGCGCCACCACGGCCTGGGCCTTCAGCGCCTCCATGCCGCCGTAGCTTCCCCAGGACGAAGGCATTTCCCGGGGAACAACCCCCCGCAGATAACTTTCCAGATCAACAATGTTCACAACGGCAATGGTATTGTTACTCCCCATCACAATCTCCAATGATCCGCGATAGGAACTGCCGAAGCGCCCGTTGCCGATGGTGAACGAACTATGCGCCGGCACAAGCTGCAAAGGCCCGCCGAAGATGCCGTGACTTATCCCCGCAGCGTCACTGACCTGAATGCCGCTGCCTTTATTTTCCAGGCGGTATATGCCGGGCATTAAGCTGATTACCGCCCCGCTTTTCATATTAGTCATAGTATCGCCTTGTTCCAGCGTTAGAAGCAGATAAATGTCAGTAAGGCTTAAGCCTACACGCAGCAAGGCCGGAGCCGAGGCAAGTGCAGCACGGGCAGGATTGGATACCCCTAGCATAAAAACAATTAAAACCGGCAGAACTACAGACAAAATAGTAAGGTATATTTTTTTCACGGCTAAAACCTCCTTAAGAAATTCAACAGCAGCGTCAGAATAATACTGATTAAAATCATTGTTGCGATCGGAAAAAATATTGTAAGATTCTCTCTGCGGATGATAATATCGCCAGGCAATCGCCCAAGCCCCAGCTTATCCAGAAGCAAGAAAACAACGCCGGCCACAGCAATGATTGCCGCAACCCCAAGCAGCATTCTGCCAATATTTTCCGTTCCAAACAATATCCTCACCTCATAAATCAAAGATGGCTCCTTGGATAAAATCGTTCTTTTTCGCTGAAGATGCACCCGCAGTAACCCTGCCTGTAGAGTTCCTTCTCTTTGGCCTTCCGCATGCTCTGCGCAAAACCGTGGCGCAAATCAGCATAGATAAAATTGACGCCGGCACGTGCTGCCGCCTTTTCCCCGGCGCTTTTCAGCTGCCCGTGTTTCTGGTATGGGCTTAGCAGCAGGGTAGTGGAGATATATGTTATCCCTGTTTCCCCGGCATACCGGGCGGTCTCCCCTAAGCGCATCCCATAACAGAACCGACAACGTTCCGCTTGAGCATTAATAGCTTGGCGCAAAAAATCCTCCAGCAGATAGGTCTCATTGCAGATAATCGTCCGGTTTTCGACTTGCCCAAGCGTTCGCACAGTCTCCAAGCGCCGGGCAAACTCACGATAAGGATGAATGTTCGGATTAAAGAAATATCCCTGCAGAGTATAACCTAACCCGGAGAAATATTCCCAACTATAAATACTACAGGGAGCACAACAAATGTGCAGTAACAAGTCCAATCAGATCCCACCCGCACAGTCCTCACGAACTTTTTCATATACAAAATTTAAAGAGTCTGCTGGCGGTAATTATCGCTGCTGATTTTCAGATGGGCATAAACTTTTTCCGTAACAACTCTGCCCCGCGCCGTACGTTTCAAAAAACCGATCTTCATCAAATAAGGTTCATAGATCTCCTCGATTGTATTGGATTCTTCATTGATGGCAGCGGCCAAAGTCTCCAGGCCCACCGGCCCACCGGCAAATTTATGCACAATTGTCTGCATTAGAAGATAATCGGTCCGATCTAGTCCAATAGGATCAACATCCATTACAACCAGTGCGGCGCCGGCAACATCCGGGGTAATGGCTCCGCCGGCTTTGATTTGAGCATAATCACGCACCCTTTTTAATAAACGGTTGGCAATACGCGGAGTGCCGCGGGCAGCAAGCGCCAGCTTTTCCGCTCCGGTGAAATCCACTATTACGTTAAGTAAAGCGGCAGAGCGTATAATTATTTCACCAAGGGCAACGTGGTCATAATATTCCACCCGTTCCGCAATGCCAAACCGATCCCGTAAAGGAGAGGAGATCGCGCCGGCACGGGTAGTAGCCCCAATCAGGGTAAAGGGCGATATATCCAATCGCAACGTACGCGCCGCCGGCCCCTTACCGATAATAATATCCAGGGCAAAGTCCTCCAGCGCCGGGTAAAGAATCTCTTCCACACTCCGCTGCAAGCGGTGAATCTCATCGATAAAAAGTATATCGCCCGGTGCTAGAGCGGTTAACAAAGCGGCAAGATCGCCCGGCCGCTCTACAGCCGGGCCGGAAGTAACCTTAATATTTACGCCCATCTCTCTGGCAATGATGAATGCCAGAGTAGTTTTACCCAATCCCGGCGGACCGTGCAACAATACATGGTCTAGTGGCTCTTTCCGCTGCAATGCCGCTCTTATATATATTTCCAATTTTTCTTTCAACCTATCCTGCCCGATAAATTGACTAAGTCTTTGCGGGCGAAGCGAACCCTCATACTGCACTTCTTCACCTGTGACTTTAGACGCGACAATTCTCTCTGAATCCATAAGCCTTCCTCCTTACCCGCAATAGCGCCTGTGCATCAGCCCTTGACCAACAGTGCGAGGGTTTTTTTAAACAGCTCCTCCACGCTGCCGTCACCGGCGCCGAGCAAATCCCGGGCATGCGCCACTTCACGGGAAGAGTAACCCAGTCCCAGCAAGGCTTCCTCCACCAATAACCAATTGTTCGTCCCTATTGCGCAAGAATGCTCTTTTGTTTCCAGCCCAGGCAGTTTTTCTTTCAGCTCATAGATAAGACGCCGTGCTGTTTTGATACCGATTCCCGGAACGGCGGTAATAGCCCCAGTGTCATCCGCATGCAGTGCGTTTAAGAATTTTTGAATGGTCAAATGTCCCAGCAAAGCCAACGCAACTTTTGGCCCGACTCCCGAAACGCTCAGCAGCGTCATAAAAAAGTCCCGCTCCGCGCTTCCGGGAAATCCAAAAAGTAAAGGTTCATCATCTTTAAGAAGCATCACTGTATGCACCATTACGTCCGCTTCCAGCCCGGGTAAAGAAAAGTAAAAGGAGGTGGGAATTAAAATCTTGAAACCCAAGCCTCCGGCCTGGACGATTATATGCCGGGGATGTTTCTCCTTTAACTTGCCCTGCAAAAAGCTGAGCATTGGATGTATCATCCTTCCCGCCTAAACTGTTACTTTTCGACTTTCTTTCGCCAGTGCCGGGATTGGAGATGGCAAAGGGCAATGGCAATAGCATCAGCGGCATCATCCGGTTCAGGTGGTTCCGACATTTTAAGAATAAGGGCAACCATCTGCTGAACCTGTTTTTTTTCTGCCCTGCCGAATCCGGCTACTGCTTGTTTAACCTGGAGCGGTGTATACTCTACCACGGGGATACCGCACGTGGCTGCCGCGGTCAGCACCGCCCCCCTTGCCTCGCCCACCTGCATAGCCGTACGTACATTCTTGCAAAAGTATAGTTGCTCCACCGCCATGACTGCAGGGGCAAAACGTTCAATAAGCAAGCAGAGACTGCGGAAGATTTCCATCAGGCGTTTCGCAAGATCCTGCTTGGCAGGTGTATGTATACAGCCATACTCCAGCAAGCGGCAGCATTCATCTTTCAGCTCCAGCATGGCATAGCCGGTTGAAGCCAGGCCGGGATCGATACCCAGCACTTTAACCGCTTCATTAGTAAGCCCGGCCTGTGTCCCAATTATCATCAAGTTCATGACCTTTCCGGAAAATAAAATTTAAATAGACTGCAGAATCTCCTCCGGAATATCAAGGTTGGCATGGACATTCTGCACATCATCCTGATCTTCAAGCGCCTCCAACAAACTAAGAAGTTTTTTAGCTTCCTCCGGATCTGTTACAAGAACAGTATTTTGCGGAACCATGGTAACCTCAGCTTCCGTAAAAAAAGCGCCCTTTTTTTCCATCTGCCCCTTAACCTGCTCAAAATCTTCCGGAGCGGTAAGGATAAGATAACTATTTGACTCATCTTTAAAATCTTCGGCACCATTTTCCAGGGCAAGCAACATTAATTCGTCTTCCGGAATTGAATTCTGTTGTTTATCTACAGAAAGGCTTCCCATCCGCTTGAACATCCAGGCTACACAGCCCGATTCTCCCATATTTCCGCCACGACGGGAAAAAATGCTGCGGATCTCTGCCGCCGTGCGGTTACGGTTATCGGTCATAACCTCCAGTAAAACAGCCACCCCGCCGGGACCGTAACCTTCATAGTTAAACTGCTCTAGGACGATGGTATCCTGTTCGCCAGTTCCTTTTTGAATTGCCCGGGCAATGTTATCTCCCGGCAGGTTGGCATCCCGTGCCTTTTGCACTGCCAGGCGAAGGCGAAAATTTGCCTCCAAATCACCGCCGCCTTCTTTTGCCGCGATGATGATCTCCCGCGCCAGTTTGGTGAATATCTTTCCCTTCTGCGCATCAACCCGTGCCTTACGGTGCTTTACATTGGCCCATTTGGAATGACCGGCCATGACACACCCCGCTTATCACTGTTATTTATTTTAAGCCACCACTGTTATGGAATCTCCCTTTTTAACAGAACCACCGCGCAGCACCTGTGCAAAAATGCCCTCGCGGGGCATTACACAGTCACCCGCCTGATCATAAATGGCACAACGATCATGACATACCTTGCCTATTTGCGTAACCTCCAGGATCACTTCATCCCCTAATTGCAGGCATGTTCCCGCAGGCAAATCAACCAGCGAAATCCCTTGGGTAGTAATATTTTCGGCAAAATCACCGGGGTTAACCGTAAGTCCTTTCTGCCGCATTTTTTCGATACTCTCCAATGCAAGCAGGCTTACCTGGCGGTGCCAGGAACCGGCATGGGCGTCATCACGCAGGCCATGACCAGGCACAAGCAGGCCTGTGCCAAAGTCCTTCTTCCGCTCTCCCTTGTAGTCACTGCGGCAAACCGCAATAACCGTGCCTGATGCAAGCATTAATGTTTCCCCTTTCAAAGATTTCTCTATCCGCCGATCTGCGACATAAATCTTTTTCCCTGAAACTGTCCGCCCCGTTCACCCGCATCGCAGGCAACCCTTTGGGGGTCGGCGCGCAACGTCACCGCCTCCCTGAATTTTTCTATTAATTTCTCTCTATTTCCCAACGCAGGACGCAGATCAACCTCATCCTCTAAAAAAAGGCAAGGCTTGAATTTCCCGTCAGCTGTAACCCGCAGGCGGTTGCAGCAGGCACAAAAGTGACGGCTCAGCGGAGAGATAAGACCAATTTTCCCTACCGCACCTTTTAAAGTATAGTACTGGGCGGGTCCTACACCGTGTTCCCCCTCCACCTTTTGCAATGGTGCAACGGAGCAGGCAATTTCCATTACCCGCGTTATCGCCAGAAAGTGTTCAGCCCACTTTTCCTGCTGCCCTCCCGCAGGCATATATTCAATGAAGCGGACATGCAAATCCTGATTAAACGTAAGCCTGATAAATTGCTCAATTTCGTGATCATTAATCCCTTTAAGCAGAACCACATTTAACTTTACAGGCACAAGCCCTGCCCGCAATGCACGTTCGATGCCTTTTAATGTGCCTGCAAGCCTGCCACCCCGTGTGATCTGCCGGAAATTTTCCTCGCTCAGTGAGTCAAGGCTAATATTGACCCGCTTCAATCCTGCCGCAGCCAAAGCGCTCGCCATCTCTTCCAGGAGCATGCCGTTAGTGGTAAGGGAAATATCTTTGATGCCATTTATACCGGCAATTGCATCGATAATTTGCACAATATCTGTACGCAGCAGCGGTTCGCCTCCGGTTAATCTTATCCTGTCAATCCCCAAGGCAACAGCAACTTCACAGACTTGCCGGTAGTCTTCCACAGTCAATTCCTGCCTTGAAGGCTCAGCAACGCACTGGCCCGGAGCGGCACCGCAGTAAAAACAATTAAGGTTGCACCTGTCAGTAACAGACAGGCGCAGGTAATTGATAACCCTGTTATAGGTGTCAACAAGCCCTTCTCCGGTCAATGTAACAGCCTCCCTTCCTTGCCGGATCCGTGAAGTGCTACCCGGTTACTTTAAGTAATCTTTCCGCACAACGGAAATCATCCCGGTTGTTGATATTACAAAAAGAAAGCCGTTTCGGATCATATATTTGCACTGTGATCTCGTCAATTACCTTAACATTAAAGTTATCATAGAGGGAAGAAATTTTATAATATTTTTGCTCCAGCGCTCTATGAATAAAAGGAAGGCATTTTTTGTGATAAAAAGAAAACAACGGCTGGTAATGGCCGTCAAGCCGGGGCACGATCAGGTCGTAGTCTTCAGCGAAAGAAGACATGTGCTTAATCAGTGCCGGAGATAAAAAAGGCATATCACAAGCAAGAATAAAACAGGACTGCTGCGAGGTTGCAGTAAGTGCTGCATGGATACCCCTCAATGCATTTTTTTCCCCTTCGTGATAGACATCTTCCACCAAGTGTACCGGCAGAAAGTCCATCTCCCGCACCATATCCGTTACAACCATCACTTCTGTAAAAAGACGGCACAATTTCTCGATAATCAATTCAATGAGATACCTGCCATCCAATCTTAGGAATGCTTTATTTTCACCCATCCGTTTGCTCTCCCCGCCGGCCAGCACAGCCGCGGAAAGCATTATCATCGCCATATTAACCACGCATCCCTTTTTTTAACTTTAAGTATCAGCTTGTTCCTGCTTCTGCTTCCGCTCGGCAAGGACTACCATGAAAACGCCCATTTCATAAAGTACCAGCAGCGGCGCGAGCATCAGCAGTTGTGAAAAGATATCAGGAGGCGTAATTACCGCTGAGATAACGGCCATAATCAGAATGGCAAACTTCCTTTGTTTTCTTAAATATTGAGCAGATACCAACCCGATTTTTCCCAAAAACCAGAACGCCACGGGAACCTGAAAAACCACTCCGACAGAAATTAAAAAAGAAACTACAAAGGAGATATAGCGGCTGATTGTAAACAAAGGTTGAAGGGTATCGGTTTGAAAACCCAGAAAAAATCGCAAAGCAAGGGGAATAATTACAAAATAACTAAACGCCATACCCAGAAAAAAAAGCAGGTTCATTGCAAGTATAAGCAGAATAATGGTTCTTTTCTCAACACGCCGCAAAGCTGGCATAATAAAGGCGAGTATATGATAAAAAGTTATGGGCAGGGTTAGTATCGCCCCAGCGGTAAAGGCAAGGCGAATTTGCGCCATAACAGCTTCCGCCGGTGTTGTATAAATAAGAACCAAATCTCCGGCGGGGGCAGTCAGAAAAGCAAGTATATGATTAATAAAGACAAAACAGATAATCGTAACGCCAAAGATAGCTGCCGCAACGAAAATAATCCTTTTGCGCAGTTCGTCAAGATGTTCAATTAAAGGCATTTCTGCTTCTTGATCTTTTTCCGTCAAATATCCGCCCCCTGGTGTATTAGGCATCCTTATCGGAATGATCGGCAGGCCTGTCCCGCTTTTCCCCCTCATTTTTCCCGCTGATTGCATTCTTAAAGTTCCTTAATGCCTGCCCAACAGAACTGCTTAGCCCAGGAAGTTTACCCGGCCCAAAAATGATCAGGATAATAACAAGGATCAGGACCACTTCCACCCAACCAATTCTCACATATATCCCCCCGTTTTGAAGCCAGAACAGTTACTCTTTTTTTTCATCTTCCGCATCATCCAGGGAAACGGTTTTACTGATCTCCGTTGTGGCTTGCCTAAGCTCCCGTATCCCTCTGCCAATAGAACGTCCAATCTCCGGCAGTTTGCGCGGGCCAAAGATGATCAACGCAATTACCAGGATTAAAATCAGTTCCGGCAACCCAATTCGGCCAAACAACAGTGAACATCCTTCCTGACAATTTATTCTTGCAGCAGTTGATAGCCGCGAAACTATTATCTCTTTAATTGCATGTTTCGTCAATCCCTCATAATAATTTCGGGACACAATGAAATTTTTTTCATACTGATAATATGCGCCGTGCCTCAAATAAAAAAGGAAGCACCATATTTTATCGTGCTTCCTTTTTTAAATTTAATCCGGCGGGGACCTGCTCTCCCAGGGGCCTGCGCCCCAAGTACCATCGGCGCTGGAGGG
>DMPF01000226.1:537-9899 GCA_003456095.1 Bacillota bacterium | reverse complement strand
TGCCGTCAAAAATAGCGTTTGCCACGTCACTTGCTTCCGCCCGTGTAGGCCGGGGATGACGGATCATGGAGTCCAGCATCTGCGTAGCTGTGATCACCGGCTTGCCCGCTCTATTGCAGGCGGCAATAACCTTTTTTTGCACCAGGGGCACATCCTCAGCAGGAATCTCCACTCCCAGATCCCCCCTGGCAACCATAATCCCGTCAGCCACCTCCAGGATCTCGGAGAAATTTATTACCCCTGCTTCGTTTTCAATTTTGGCAATAATTTTGATTATGCCCTTACGCTCTTCCACAAACTGCCGGATCGCAATGACATCTGAGGCGCTCCGGATGAAAGAGACAGCCAGAAAATCGGCATCCTGTTCCAGGGCAAAACCTATGTCACGCTCATCTTCGGATGACAAAACGGGAAGGTTGATATTGATGCCGGGCAGATTGATGCTTTTACGAGAGGCAAGGGTACCGCCATGTTCCACGCAGCAGATTATCTCCGTGTCTATAATTTTTTCCACAATAAGCGCAACGATGCCATCGTCAATCAAGATACGTGCTCCCGGCGTGAGGTAACCGGGGAGGTCCTTATAGCTGACGCTTACCCTGCGGTAATCTCCCTCCACATCCTCGGTCGTCAGGGTGAAGCCGGTCCCTTCTTTAAGCTCCACCTCACCCCCCCGGAAACTGCCCAAACGAACCTCCGGGCCGCGCGTATCCATGAGGATACCCACCCTTTTCCCCGTCTGCCTGCAGGCTTCACGCAGATGTATAAGCCTTTTCCCGTGTTCCGCCAGGGTGCCGTGGGAGAAATTAAGCCTGGCCACATCCATCCCGCTGACCATAAGCTCTTTGATTATGCCAAACTCCGCTGTTGCCGGACCGATGGTACAGACAATTTTGGTGCGGCGCATGGGAGGATCACCTTCCCTTACCTTTTAATTTAAATCGCCAGGATCGCCGCCAGTTTATAATCATCCCAGATAAATGCCTGCGCCTGGGAAAATACATCATCAAAAGAGGTAGCCTTGATCTCCCCTTTATAAAAGCCGACCATAACGCCGCTTTGACCTTCCAATAAAAGGTCTACCGCCTTGGCGCCCAGGCGGCTGGCCAAAATTCGGTCAAAGGCGGAAGGGGTTCCACCCCGCTGCAGATGTCCCAGGATGGTTACACGCACTTCAAGCTGCAGGATCCTTTTAATCTCCCCGCCAACATGCATGGCGCTGCCCGCACCTTCGGCCACAAGAATGATGCTATGTAGTTTGCCCCGATCTACACCGCGCTGCAGGCGGTTACACACTTCTGTAAGATCAAATGGCGCCTCCGGCACAATTATTGATTCAGCACCGCCAGCCAGACCAGCCATCAGGGCAATGTGCCCACTGCTTCTTCCCATCACTTCGATTACGTAGATGCGCTCATGCGAAGTGGCTGTATCCCGCAATTTGTTAATGGCATCAATAACGGTGTTAATCGCTGTATCAAAACCGATTGAATAATCTGTAAAAGCAACATCATTGTCAATGGTGCCGGGAACACCCACAGTGGCGATCCCGGCCTCGTGCAGCACCCGGGCCCCGCGAAACGAACCGTCACCGCCAATGACTACAAGTCCATCAATTTCCTGCTCTTGCAGGAAGGCTATGGCCTTGCTCTGACCCTCCGTTGTCAAAAAATCGGGAGAGCGGGCTGTTAAAAGAATTGTTCCGCCGCGGTGAATCGTATCGGCTACCGAACCAAGCTGCATGGGGATAATCTCCTGATTAATCAGACCATGAAAACCCCGTTTGATCCCATATATTTTTAAGCCGTGAAAAATGCTTTTGCGCACTACCGCCCGTACGGCAGCGTTCATTCCCGGTGCGTCTCCCCCACTGGTAAATACGGCGATCTTATTCATGATTAATTAATTCCTCCATCCAGATCCTGGTATTCAGTAAACGAGGCCTGGGGTTAGCCGATTAATAATCAGTATTCGCTTTCCGGTGATTTTTCAAACGCAGGCTGGAGGCCTTGACTATCCAATCCGGGAAATTGCCCGCCGGCGGCACTTATACTTACGCAGCCAGGACCAAAAAGTTCCTCGATTTTGTCGCACAGGTTTTCGTCCTCCCTCACCCAGTAGTTCTGCCCTGTCAGCAACAGTTTGCCATTCCGGTTGAAAAAAAGGTAGACAGGCATCCCCCCATGGTAGGATAGAAGCAGATCGCGCAGATCGTTCAATTCGCGCAACGGCCGGGCTTCATCAATGCGAATACAGCATTGCCGCGGTTCATGGGGCAGGAAGGTTATATCCTTGGCGATTATTTTTACCATCTCCTCTTCCTTATGATCAGTTTGACCGCTGACAAGGATCACCCTGTCCTCCTTCAGTTCATGCTGGTGCTGTTCGTAGAGATCGCTGAAAATAATCACCTCCACCTCTCCCGTTAGATCCTCCAGCCTCATAAAACACATCGGTTGTCCCTTTTTGGTGTATATACGGCGCAGCGCGGTAACCATCCCCGCCACTGTCACCGGACGGCGGTCTCCCCCTTCGGCAAGTTCAGCCACAGGAAGCACACAATTTAAATTTTCCATGACTATGGTGTACTGATCAAGGGGGTGGCCGGTGATATAAAGTCCCACCATTTCTTTCTCCAGCGCCAACTTCTCTCTTGCGGAAAATTCTGGGATGAGGGGAAGCAGGTCGTCGTCACTATCACCAATTGCCCTTTCGTCGAGATAGGAGAAGACGGATATTTGTCCATTTTGCCTTTCTTTCGCTACCCGCTGCCCGTAAGCCAGTGCTTTTTCCATAATATTTAAATATTGGGAGCGATAACCTCCCAGGGAATCGAAGGCGCCGCTTTTAATCAGGCTCTCCACAACTTTGCGGTTGCATCCGCGCACTTTGCGGCAGAAGTCGTGCAGACTGCTAAAACGCCCCTCCCGCTGCCGCGTTTCAATAATGCTCTCAATCGTTCCACGCCCCACATTTTTGATTGCCTCCAGACCAAAGCGGATGCGGTTCTCTCCCACCACGGTAAAGTTCAATTCACTTTCATTCACATCGGGAGGCAGTATTTCAATCCCCTGGCGGCGGCAGTCAGCGATATAAAGGGAGACTTTCTCACTGCTGGAGATTACTCCGGTAAGCAAAGCAGCCATAAATGCCACCGGGTAATTAGCTTTAAGGTAAGCAGTCTGATAAGCAATAAGGGCATAGGCGGCGGCATGTGATTTATTAAAACCGTAGGAGGCGAATTTAACGATGAGATCGTAGAGCTCATCCCCCAGTTTCCGGCCGTACCCTTTGCGCTCCACTCCTTCAACAAAAATGATACGCTGTTCATCCAAAATCTCTTTTTTCTTTTTTCCAATGGCCCGCCGCAACAGATCGGCCTGTCCCAGCGTAAAGCCGGCCATGCGGGCTGCCACCTCCATAATCTGCTCCTGATATACCATGACACCGTAGGTTTCGTTAAGGACCGTTTCAAGTTCCTTGTGGGGATACTTTATTGCCCTGGTACCATGCTTGCTCTCAATAAAGATAGGGATCTGCTCCATCGGCCCAGGCCGATAGAGCGCCACTACGGCAATAATGTCCTCAAAGCGGGTAGGTTTCAGTTCCCGTAAAGCAGAACGCATACCGCTGCTTTCAAGTTGAAAGACTCCGGCAGTTTCTCCCTGGGTAAGGAGCGCAAAAGTACGGCTGTCGTCAAGGGGGATGTGTTCAAGGGACAGTGGTTCGGCACTGTCCCGCTGCCGATTGACCTGACGCACCGCCTCATCCATGATGGTAAGGGTGCGCAGACCAAGAAAGTCCATTTTCAGAAGGCCTAGTTCCTCCAGCGCAGCCATGGGAAATTGGGTAACCACCACCCCGTCACTCGTCTTAAGTAACGGCACGTGCTCCACCAGCGGACCGCCCGCAATCACCACACCGGCGGCGTGGGTGGAGGAGTGGCGGGAAAGCCCTTCGATACGGCGGGAAGTATCAATCAGGCTTTGGTAGCGCATGTCGCTCTGGTAAAGTTCATTCAGGTCTTTATTCATCTCCAGTGCACGGTCGATGGTCATCTGTAATTCAAGTGGAATCATCTTGGCTATACGATCCACTTCACCATAAGTGAAACCAAGGGCACGCCCCACATCGCGCACAGCTAGGCGGGCCGCCATTGTGCCGAAAGTAATGATCTGGGCAACCCGCTCCTCACCGTATTTTTCCACAACATAACGGATTACTTCGTCACGCCGCCCGTAACAGAAATCAATGTCAATATCGGGCATTGAGACACGTTCAGGGTTTAAAAAACGCTCAAAAAGCAGTCCGTAGCGGATGGGATCGATGTTGGTAATACCCAGGGCATAAGCCACAAGGCTGCCCGCTGCCGAACCCCGCCCCGGCCCTACCGGTATATGCCGTTCCCGGGCAAACCGCACAAAATCCCAGACCACGAGAAAATACCCGGCAAAGCCCATCTGATTAATTACGCCAAGCTCATAATCCAAGCGCTGCTTAAGGTGAGGTTCCGGGGTGTTGTAACGCTTATGCAATCCCGCATCGCAGAGTGCTTTTAGATAGGCTTCAGGGCTTTTGTAGTCTGCAGGAATGGTGCAGGAAGGCAGGTGTATGGTGTTAAAATCAAATTCAAGCGCAGATGCCGCCGCGATCTTCAACGTGTTTTCCAGCACATCTTTGGGGAAGGCAGCAAAGGCTTCCTCCATTTCCTCACTGCTTTTGAAGTAAAACCCGTCCCCCCCGAATTTGAGACGACTTTGGTCTTCCACTGTTTTCTGAGTCTGGATGCAGAGGAGCACATCGTGTGCCGACGCGTCGTCCCGCCGCAGATAATGGACATCATTGGTAGCTACCAGGGGGATACCGGTCCGCTCAGCCAAGTTTAGCAGTTTATAGTTCAGTCCTTCCTGCTCCGGCAATCCCTGATCCTGCAGTTCCAGATAAAAATAATCTTCGCCGAACAGATCGCGGTACCACTTAGCCGCGGTAAAAGCCTTTGCTTCTTCGCCGCGCAGGAGCAGATCGGGGATCTCTCCGGCACGGCAGGCACTGAGAGCCGTCAGCCCTTCGCTGCAGCGTTCCAACAGCTCTTTGTCCACGCGCGGCTTATAATAAAAACCTTCCATAAAGGCCAGCGTAACCAGCTTGCACAGGTTACGGTAGCCCTGCATATTGCGGGCCAGGAGCACCAGGTGATGCGGGTGATCGTCCCGCCTGGCCTCCCGGTCAAAACGGCTGCGGGGCGCGACATAAACTTCACACCCGATCAATGGTTTTATCCCTTTTTTGCGGGCAGCTTTATAAAATTCAATGGCGCCAAACATAACTCCATGGTCTGTAATTGCCACAGCCGGCATCCCTAGGAGATGTGCCCTGTCGATAATGGCGCTGACCCGTGCGGCACCATCCAGCAGGCTGTATTCAGTATGACAATGAAGGTGGACAAACACTGCTTTCCCTCCATAAAATGCTTATTAACCTATAAAATGTTTATTTGGTTCATCTTAATAGAAATATTTTCGACCTTTACCGAAAAAACCCTTTGCCTTCTTTAAAAAAAGCTTCACTTTTAACTTGTTGCCACATTTGCTATAATACCCCTGCAGGAACATTATGCAACACTGTAGGAGGGTAAATATGCCGAAACGAACGGACATCAGCAGTATCTTAATCATTGGATCAGGCCCGATTATCATCGGCCAGGCATGTGAATTTGACTATTCGGGGACCCAGGCCTGTAAAGCCCTGCACAAATTGGGCTATAAAATTATTTTGGTCAATTCGAATCCGGCTACAATTATGACCGACCCGGAGATTGCTGATGTAACCTACATTGAGCCGTTGAATGTAAAAAGTCTCGCTGCCATTATCGCCAAAGAGCGGCCTGACGCTCTACTGCCTAATTTAGGCGGACAGTCAGCGCTGAATCTGTGCTCAGAATTAGCAAAAAGCGGCGTCCTGGAAAAATATGCGGTCAAAGTAATCGGCATCCAGGTGGACGCCATTGAACGGGGTGAAGACCGCATTGCTTTCAAAGAAACAATGCAGCGTCTGGGTATTGACATGCCCCGTAGCGAAGCGGCATACAACATTGACGCAGCGGAAAGGATCGCGCAGGATTTGGGCTATCCGGTGGTTATCCGCCCTGCTTATACGATGGGAGGCACCGGCGGCGGCATTGCCTTTAATGTTGAAGAGCTAAGGACCATTGCCAACCGGGGAATCGCCGCCAGTTTGGTTGGACAAATCCTTGTGGAGGAATCGGTGCTTGGCTGGGAGGAACTGGAGCTGGAGATTGTGCGGGACGAAAAAAATCAGATCTTAACCGTATGCTTTATTGAAAACATTGATGCCATGGGTGTGCACACCGGTGATTCCTTTTGCACGGCACCCATGCTCACAATCAGCCCGGAGCTGCAGCGGCGCTTGCAGAATTATGCATATGCCATCGTCGAAGCAATAGAGGTTATCGGCGGGACCAATGTGCAATTTGCCCATGATCCTAAAACAGGCCGGGTAGTTATTATCGAAATAAATCCCCGCACTTCCCGTTCCTCGGCGCTGGCTTCCAAAGCCACCGGCTTCCCTATCGCTTCGATTTCCGCAATGCTGGCGGCCGGTTTGACCCTCGATGAAATACCTTATTGGCGGGACGGCACCCTGGATAGATACACCCCTTCCGGTGATTATGTGGTGGTAAAGTTTGCGCGCTGGGCCTTCGAAAAGTTTCCCGGTTCCCTTGACAAACTAGGCACCCAGATGCGGGCTGTCGGTGAGGTAATGAGCATCGGTAAAAACTACAAGGAAGCCTTTCATAAAGCTATCCGTTCCTTGGAGACTGGGCGCTACGGGCTTGGCTTTGCCAAGGATTTTAACCGTCGCTCCCTAGAAGAATTGCTCTTTTTGCTGGCAGAGCCGTCAAGTGAACGCCAGTTCATCATGTATGAAGCGCTGCGCAAAGGTGCAGATCCGGAGCAGCTTGGCCGGTTGACTCATATCAAACAATGGTTTATTCTGCAGATGAAAGAACTTGTTCTGCTGGAAGAAGAAATTTTAAAACACAAAGACGGCAATCTGCCCGATGAACTGCTGATCAAGGCTAAAAAAGACGGTTTCGCCGATCGTTACCTGGCTACATTATTAGGTCTTCCCGAAACAGATATTCGACGTCGCCGCACTGCCTTAGGCGTGGTCGAAACATGGCAGTCCGTTCCCGTCAGCGGCGTGGAAAACGCAGCCTACTACTACTCCACCTACAATGCCCCCACTAATGCCACTGATAATGCCTCTGACCGGACTGCGGTCAGCAACCGGCAAAAAGTGATGATCCTGGGCGGTGGCCCGAACCGCATCGGCCAGGGCATTGAGTTTGACTATTGTTGTGTGCACGCAGCCTTTGCCCTGCGTGATCTGGGTTTTGAAACAGTAATCGTAAACTGCAACCCGGAAACAGTCTCCACCGATTATGACACTTCCGATAAGCTATATTTTGAGCCGTTGACGGTGGAAGATGTGCTGAGCATCCACGAGAAGGAAAAGCCCGCGGGGGTAGTTGTGCAGTTTGGCGGGCAGACTCCCTTGAATATCGCCGGTGAACTGGCTGAAGCCGGATTGAAAATTTTCGGCACTTCCCCTGAAACCATCGATCTGGCTGAAGACCGCGCACGCTTCGCCCAAATCATGCAGGAGTTGGGTATTCCCATGCCTGAATCGGGGATGGCGGCAAATTTTGCAGAAGCTTTGGCTATCGCCAACCGCATCGGTTACCCTTTAATGGTCCGTCCCTCCTATGTTCTGGGCGGCCGCGGCATGAAAGTCGTTTATGACGAGGAGATGCTACGCCATTACGTAACTGCGGCAGCCTGGGTTACTCCCGAAAGGCCAATTCTCATTGACAAATTTCTCAGTAATGCCATTGAGGCAGAAGCCGACGCCATAGCCGACGGCACCAATGCATTCGTACCGGCAGTTATGGAACATATCGAGCTGGCGGGCATTCATTCCGGCGACTCGGCCTGTGTAATCCCGCCCATAAGCATACCGCCCCGGCATTTAGAAACAATCGTGGCCTATACGCAGAAGATTGCCAGAGCCATGCGTGTGGTTGGCCTGATGAATATACAATACGCCATTGCTGATGACCGGGTTTACGTTCTGGAAGCAAACCCAAGAGCCTCGCGCACCGTTCCCCTCGTATCGAAGATATGCAATATTTCCATGCCCCGCATTGCCACGGAGATCATGCTTGCGGAAAAAATCGGCAAAGCGTATCCGATCAAGGAACTTGTCTCTGGGAAGATCCCCCATTTTGGCGTAAAAGAAGCGGTCTTCCCCTTTAATATGTTCCCGGAAGTCGATCCATTGCTCGGCCCGGAAATGCGCGCCACCGGAGAGGTTTTGGGGATGGCGGATTCATTTGGGCTGGCTTTTTATAAAGCTCAGGAGGCCACCCAATCTCCCCTCCCCACTGGAGGAACGGTGCTGATTAGCGTGGCCGATCAGGATAAACAGGCAGCACTGGAAGCAGCACAAGAGTTCAGCAAACTGGGTTTTAAGATTAAAGCCACAGCTGGGACGCACAAATTTCTAATAGATAATGGGATTGTTGCTGAAAAAATTAAAAAGTTGCATGAAGGCCGTCCCCATATAACTGACAGCATTATGAACAACGAAATTAACCTGATAATCAACACACCTTCCGGCAAGCTCAGTCAGCACGATGATTCTTACATTCGCAAGACCGCAATCAGAAAAAAGGTACCATATATAACCACCATGGCCGCAGCCCTGGCAAGCGCAAAAGGCATCGCCGCTTATAATAATAACAGCGGCGGGAGCGCCAGTTTGAAATCGCTGCAGGAATATCACGGGGATATGAAACGCAACTGATGCTTTGGAACCAACCCATACCGGCATTTGTTTTTTTAACATACGAGCTGATTGCGATATCCTAAAACACTGATAAACAGGCTGATTTAAGGTGGTAGCAAAAATAAATTACCCCAGCACGCGCCAATGTTTATGCGGGCTTTGAAGTCAGGCACCGGTAGTTTTGGCAAAATTGACCCCAGGAGGAGAAAACAGAAGAAAAAGAGAGCATCATTAAGATATAAGCAGGAAAACCCCCTATCTCTGGAGAATACTTTTTTAACTACAAAAAAGAAACCAGAGGAGGTTTTCCCGTATGGCCATTATACCACAAAAACAACTTTTTGGTTGGAAAGAAATTGATGAACTTGGGGATTTGCAGCGCCTGCTGCCGGTGCTCAATTACCTGCCGGATGAGGAACTGATGAAAAATCTGGAGCAAGAGCGCGGCAAGGGTCGTGATGATTATCCAATCCGGGCGGTCTGGAACTCCG
>DMPF01000226.1:0-213 GCA_003456095.1 Bacillota bacterium | reverse complement strand
CGGGCGGTCTGGAACTCCGTTCTGGCAGGTGTAGTCTATCAGCATCCATCCATTGAGAGCCTTAGGCGTGAGCTGCGCCGGAATGCACAGTTGCGGGAACTTTGCGGTTTTGACCTGTGGCATGGAGAACGGGCGGTACCGCTGTCTTATGTGTACAGCCGGTTTTGCCGAAAGCTAATGGGCTGCCAAGAAGAAGTGAACAAGATGTTTTTC
>DMPF01000094.1 GCA_003456095.1 Bacillota bacterium | reverse complement strand
GGGGGTAAACAGATCGGCGCCTATGGCGATAACGGTCGCCCCATGTTTGATCTCGCTTAACCCTTTCTCAGAGATCACCCTGGTTACAAAATTCCCCACATAGCCCGTGACTTCCAAAATGGTTGTTTTCGTAAATACGCGAATCAGCGGATGCCGGTAAACATCCCGCACCAGATCGTTCAGGTATTCCTGTACATCCATGCCTTCGAGGGTATGGTGCAAGCGGCGCGCCACGCCTCCCAGTTCCCTTTCCTTTTCCAGCAGGTAAACCTCGTGCCCCTGCCGGGCAATGGAGAGGGCACAGGTCATACCGGCAATGCCGCCGCCGACCACCAGCGCCGCCTTGTTTATGGGTAAATCAATTTCCTTTAGCGGTTCCAGAAGTCGGGCCCTGGCTACGGACATGCGGATGATATCCCTTGTCTTTGCCGTGGCCTCTGCTTTCTCCTTGGCGTGAATCCAGGAGCAGTGCTCCCGGATATTGGCCATTTCGTAATAGTACTGATTTAACCCTGCCTCACGCAGGGTATCACGAAAGAGGGGTTCAAGGGTTCTGGGTGAACAAGCGGCCACAACCACACGGTTAAGTCCCTTTTCCCTGATCATGGCGGTTATTTCCTTGGCAGAATTGGTGGCACAAGCAAAAAGCTGCTCACGCGCATAGACCACATTTGGCAAAGTCAGAGCATATTCCACTATGGATGGGACATCCACCACGGAACCGATGTTCGCCCCGCAATGACATACAAACACCCCGATCCTTGGCTCTTCTTCCGAAACATCCCTTTCCAGCGGGTAGAACCTTTCCACAGAAAGATCCCCCCTCCTGTAGTTTAGCAGTTCTCCGCACTGTGAACCGGCACCGCTGGCGGTTACAACTGACTCGGGGATATCCAGGGGGCCATTAAAAGCACCGCTGATGAACAAGCCCGGCCTGGATGTCTCCATTGGTTTAAAGGGATTGATTTTGCAGAAACCGTGTTCATTAAGCTCAATACCATATTTATCAGCAAGATCCTTTACATCCCCAGGAGGGTTGAACCCCACGGATAATACCACCATATCGAACTCTTCTTCCTGCACGCCGTTCTCGTTGGTGGCATAGCGTACCGTAACCTTGCCCGTATGCGGGTCATCCTTTGTTACCGATGCATAGCTCCTGATGAAGCGGACCCCTGGAAGATTCTCCGCCCTGGCATAGAAGCGCTCGAAATCCTTGCCGAATGAACGTATATCGTTGTGAAAAACGGTACACTCCGCGCCAGCGTCATGGTCTTTTGTTAAAATGACCTGCTTTTGTGTATAAGTACAGCATACGGATGAACAATAGCTGTTGGCACCCGGAGGGTTGACCTGGCGGGAACCAACACATTGAATCCAAGCTACTTTGTGGGGATGCTTCAAATCGGAGGCACGCAGCACCTCCCCTTCGTAAGGTCCGGTAGAGCAAAGCAGCCGTTCATAATCCATACTGGTTACCACATTGGCAAATTTACCGTAACCGTAATCTGCACGCAGCTCGGGATTATAAGGCTCAAATCCTGCCGCCAAGACAATAGCGCCTACTTTAATCTCCAGCGGCTCCGCTTCCTGGGAAAAATCAATGGCTTCGTTGCGACATACCGCTTCACATGCAGTGCATGTCCCTTCCCTTAGATAGCGGCAGCTGTCATCAATATAAGCCACAAGGGGGATGGCCTGGGCATAATAAATATGGATTGCTTTATTCTTTGAAATCTCCCGGTTAAATGGATCCGGGTATTTGACCGGGCAATATTCCACACAAGTAGCACAACCGGTGCATTTGTCCTCAAGAACGTACCTGGGTTTCTTAATGAGCCTTACTTTAAAGTTTCCCACTTCCCCTTCCACGCGGTCAACTTCGGTATAGGATAAGACTTCTATATTGGTATGCCGGCCGACCTCGACCAGTTTAGGCGAGAGTATTCACATCGAACAATCGTTGGTGGGAAAGGTCTTGTCCAGTTGAGCCATATGGCCGCCGATGGCAGGCGCCCTGTCCACCAGATAGACCTTAAAACCGGCAGCGGCAAGATCCAGTGATGCCTGAATGCCGCTTATGCCGCCGCCCACAACCATGACATCGCCATAATGATCAATTCTTTCCATATTCGTATCCCTCACTCTTTTTGTGAGATGCGGGCAAAGGTATCGGCCAGCTTCTGCGCGCCATATTTGTCTGCTAATGCTTTTAATCCCAGTTCCACCTCATCCGGCTTCACTTCTTCCGGCACCTCGTCTTCAAATTCTTCGTAAGTCAGGGCACCAAGGGAACACGCCTTAACGCACAAAGGTTCAGCCTGCGGCGGATCGTCCTCACACAAATCGCATTTTAAAGGGAGCCTGGAATCGGGATCCTTAAATAATTTCCTGACCGGGCAAATACTGCCACAAAAGCTGCACTCGCTGTATTTCTTGTCGTTAACGGTATATACGCGCCTTCCGTCACAGGCTGCTTTGGTATAATTGGTGGCCCGGATGGGAACATATTCATCATTGATCTCGTCCGTGACCACACGGATGCGCGACCTGGCCGGGTTGATACTGCTGTACTTTGGCCTGGCATGAAAAGCTGAACAGACCAGTTCGCAGGCTCGGCAGCCATTGCATTTGTCAAGGTTTACGTTAATCCTTCTTACTTTTTTCCGAACCGACTCACCTTTCACTTTCAGCGCCCCCTGCCGTTTCAAATTCACCTTTATCCGTCACGCTTCCCTTGTGAGGAGCACCTTCATCGCCTGTCAGGATTCCCCGCCTGATAAAGTCTTCGCTTACATACCCCAGGTCCAGTTGATCCAATGTTTCCTTTGTGGGAATTCCGTCTTTGGTCCAACCCTTAAACTCGTAATAATCATCAAGCAGTTTTTGTTCAAACTCATGATCCCGTACTGCCCAATGGTCCTCCGGAGGCTTCTCATCAACCCTGCGCATCCCCCTTCTTACATTAAGGGCTCTCACAAGGTTGCGATTTCGCTGAAACACTTTCCACAACTTGTCTTTATCAAACTCAATGCCGGCGGCAAGTGAGATAATGTTGGGCAGATTGTTTATATGGTAGACAACGCCTCCGCCAAACTGCCCCCTGAATGATGAGAGAAAACCACAAAGCCCTGTGGAGTCATCAAGAAAATGCATGGCTTCATTCCAATCGGTAATGGCACAGGAAGCCTCATTGGATATTTCGTTGCGCTTTTCCCATTCCCGGAACCAGTGCAAAAACTTTTCATCCGGCACTACAACGCGCCATTTTTCAATAAACGCTTCTCTGGCCTCCAGATCGGCAATGGGATCCTGGGGAAAAGATCCTTCAATCTGGGTGATGGCCATCTTTTCAGCGGTGGCGATCATGAGAAAATAGGGGGGGTTGAGCTTGCCCAGCTTGATTGGCAGCTGCTCAAACTTTTTGGTGGTATTATGGTCATATGCTTCCGCACCTTTGCCGATCTGCAGGGCCGCCCAGTAAACACCATTGGCCAGGGTGTCGCCGATCCCTTCCCGATGCACGATTTTTTCCAGGAGGTAAAAAGTTCTTTCGCCCGAGTCTGAGGGAAAATCTGGCAGCTCATTGTCCGTTAAGATGCCGGCATTGTAAAGTTCAATGGCGAAGGCAATAATCTGCGGTGTTGAGTACGAATCGACGCCGTAATCCATGGCAAATGGCAGTATTTCATAAGTAAAGTCCAGCTCTTTGAAAGCAGCCATATGGTAGGTGTCTTTACCGTAGCATTTATAACCGAATCTCCGCCCTTTATAATTAATTACATTGATACATCGCTTCGAACAGTTATAGCAGCCTTTTTGCCGGTCCATATTGTCATACTTCCAGCGCGTCCAGCGTTCCTGCAGCTCTTCGCTCCAATAATCCTTTATCCGTGTGCGGGCATTGCCCCAAGCAAAATTATTGTGGTGAAAACTGTCGTCCTCATCCACCGCCATCCAATCTCCCACATCTTTACTTTCGCCAATTTTGTCCCTTAGCTGGATACACACTTCAAAGAGTTCAGCCGGCTTGGCCACATGGATCTCTTTGGTGCCCCGTACCGCGATGGCTTTTAATCTTTTGTCTCCCATCACCGGTCCCGGCCCGCGCGCCGCACTGGCAAAACCGTGTTCGATACTTGCCGTATAGACCCTGTTTTCGCCGGCCAGGCCAATGGCGGCCACTTGGGCGTCAGGTTCCCTTAATTCCTCCCTGATCAGCCGCGTAGTTTCATGCACGCCCTTGCCCCGCAGATGAGTGGCGTCGCGAATCTCCACTTTATCGTTATATATCCACAAATATACCAGATCAGGAGCCTTGCCGCTGATCACAATCCGATCATAGCCGGCATATTTCAGTTCCGGCCCGAAAAATCCTCCCATCAGGGAATGAGCCAGCAAATTTGTCTGTGGAGAAAAGGTGTTCACCGCGGTGCGATTGGCACCGGGTACAGGCGTGCCGTGCAACAGGCCGGCGCTAAATATCAGCAGGTTTTCCGGAGAAAAGGGCTCGACGTCGGCAGGGACCCTGTCCCATAGAATCTTTGCAGCGATACCCTGCCCTCCCAGATGGAGCTCCACCAGTTTTGGATCAGTCTCCACCCGTTCAATATTTCCCCGGGACAAATCGACCTCCAGCGTGTACCCGGTCTCTGCGTATCTCATTTTGCATCACCTCTTCGGTTCAGATTAAGCCCTCAACCAATCGTTTGTTTTTATTATAATACGCCAATCCAAATATTGTCAACGCGCAAACCGCCCTTTTTGCGTTTGCGCGCGCAAATATTATGTGCCGGCGTCAACCGGCTCTTATTTATTTATTATAAGAAAGCAAGGCGGGGGAATCGTCCCCCTGTTTCAGCGACTCGATGAAAACGTAAGCCGCCTGCAGGGCTGACGTGGGACAAAGGGGGAAACATTCCTTGCAGCGCCAGCACTCTAAAACGGCTAGTTCCGGAACAAAACTGATCTCCCGTTTTGTCCCCCTATTAATAAAGCCCACAGCATTCTTCTGCTTCACTTCGGCACAGTATCTTACACACAGGCCGCAATGAATGCAAAATGAGGTCTCTTGTTCAAACCGGTCTCTGTCTGCGCCGTACTCTTTGGCCAAATCCAGCAGTTGTTCGGAATCAGGTGCGTGGCAAAGCAAAAGCTGCAGGATCATTTTGCGGATTCTGTCCACCTTCGCAGATCTGGTTCTTACCAGCAGATTTTTCTCCACCGGGTAGACGCAGGAGACCGCATATCTTGTCCGGCCGTTTATCTCCACCTCTACTGTGCAAATACGGCAAGCACCATAAGGGTCCAATTTTTCGTGGTGGCAAAGGGTGGGGATTGTGATCCCTGCACTTTGTGCAGCTTCTAATATGGTCATGCCTTCCTTTGCTTCAACTGCTCTGCCATCAATTTTTAAGAGAACTTTACTCATTTTTCTTACTCCCTCTGGCGATCGCTCTTGCCTCTTCCGGAATAGGAGGCGGGACAGGCTCGCCGGAAATAATCTTTACGGCGCGGAACCGGGAGGGGCAAACTTCAAAGCAGGTCCTGCACTTCGTGCATCTCTCCTGGTCAATCATATGGATCTTGTTCTTGCCGCCTGATATCGCTTCGGAAGGGCACTTCTTCAGGCAAGTCATGCAGGCATTGCATTTCGCCGGAACAATGTAAAACGCAATCAGCTCCTTGCAGAAAAGCGCCGGGCATCTCTTTTCCTTGATGTGTGCTTCGTACTCTTCCCTGAAGTATTGCAGCGTGCTGAGAAACGGATTGGGAGCAGTCTGCCCCAAAGCACACAGGGCAGCCGCTTTGGCTAATTCGGCTAACTCCTCTAAAAGGGCGATATCGTCCTCTTTTCCTTTTCCCTGCGTAATATTTGTAAGGATCTTCAGCATCTGCCTGACACCTTCACGGCAGGGGACACATTTGCCGCACGATTCATCAGTGAGAAAGTCAAGAAAGTACCTGGCCACATCAACCATGCAGGTATCTTCATCCATAACAATCATCCCGCCAGACCCCATCATGGAGCCGGCCTTGCTCAGTTCGTCAAAGCCAACCTGCAAATCCAACAATCCTTCAGGCAGACAGCCGCCGGACGGCCCCCCGGTCTGTACCGCCTTGAACTTCTTCTCTCCGGGGATGCCGCCGCCGATCTTGTAGATAATATCCCGCAAGCTCATTCCCATAGCTATCTCCACAAGGCCCGTATTGGCTATCTTGCCGACCAAGGAGAAAACTTTGGTACCTTTGCTTCCTTCCGTGCCAAATTGCCTGAACCAGTCCGCGCCATTATTGATAATCAGCGGTACATTGGCCCAGGTCTCCACGTTGTTCAAGACAGTAGGCTTTTCCCAAAGCCCCTTGATGTTAGAGCGGATATATTTGGGTCTGGGTTCACCTGCTCTGCCTTCCAGTGCCGTCATTAGCGCCGTCGATTCACCGCAGACAAAAGCGCCAGCCCCCTGGTGTACTTTAACGCTGAAGTCAAAGCCTGAGCCAAGGATGTTGTCCCCAAGAAAACCGTATGCTTCGGCTTGCCTGATCGCCAAATTTATATTTTTCACCGCCAGAGGGTATTCCTGCCGCACGTAAATATATCCTTCATGGGAACCGATGGTGTATGCCCCGATAATCAACCCCTCGAGGATTGAATGGGGGTTTCCTTCGAGTAGCGCCCGATCCATAAACGCACCCGGGTCACCCTCGTCGGCGTTCACAACCACATATTTTATTGGGTCTGGTGCATTGCGGGATCCTTCCCATTTTTTCCCTGCGGGGAAACCGCCGCCACCCCTTCCCCTGAGGTTGGCTTTTTTGATCTCTTCCAAAACCAGCTCGGGCGTCAACTGGAAAAGAACTTTGGCCAATGCGGTATAACCACCGATTACCAGATAATCGTCGATGCTTTTGGAATCAATCCTGATATTATCACAGATGATCAGCCGTTCCTGATGCTTGTAGAAGGGAATATCCGATTCCCGGAGCGCTGTTTTGCCGGTAGCAGGCTCAACATAGAGGAGCCGCTCGATTACTTTTTTATCTTTGATCGTCTGCGAAACAATCTCGGGAACGTCTTCAGGTTTTACCTGGAGATAGCAAATTTCTTCAGGGTAGATAACCAGAAGGGGGCCCCTCTCACAAAATCCCGGGCATCCCGTCCCCTTGGTATCCACTTCAGCCTCCAGACCCTGTTCTTCAAGTTCTGCTTTGAAAGCGGCGATTACTTCAGCTGCGCCAAAAGCAAGGCAACCGGTGCCGGCACATATGGAGATACAAGGCTTGATCGGATCACTCCGGGACAGTACCTCCTGCCTGACTTTCTCAAGCTCCTCAGGCGATTTTATCCGTGGCATAATTTTCCCTCTCACTCATATTTTTGCAGCACAGCTGCCGTTTCGGCCGGTGATATCTTGCCGTAAGTCTTACCGTTAATCTCCATTACCGGACCCAATGCACAGCAGCCGAGGCAGTTAACGGTCTCCAGGCTAAACCGCATATCAAGGTCCGTTTCGCCAGGCTTTATGCCGGCCGTATCCTGCACTGCATCCAGAATACGCTGGGCACCACGCACATGACAGGCAGTGCCCGTGCAAATATGGACGGCATGACGTCCTTTTGGCACTAAACTGAAGGCTTTATAAAATGTGGCTATATGCAGTACCCGTGTTAAAGGGACACCTAACCGCTCACTGACCCTTGTTAAAGCTTCCTTGGGCAGCCAGTGATTTTCACTCTGGATCTCCAATAAAATCTGGATGAGCGAACTGGCCGCGCCCTCGTGCTTGTCGATAATCTGTTCGATTCTCCCATTGTCCATGGCTTCTGCCCTCTGCTCCTTTATTTTACATATCAAAGGCAACCCTGCACCCCGTTTGCAGCCTGAGATGTTATCTTTGCCGGCTGGAAGCCTGCGCTACGCCAGGGCAAAAAGGTTCCGGTTTTCCTCGTACCGGACCAACCCCTGCTTTGCCGCACTGTGAAGATGCCTCGATATTTCAGACGGAGTCAGGCCTAAAAATTTGGAGAGATCCCCCGTTGCAAGGGGGCTTTCTTCAAGAAGCAGCACGATCTGGCTTACGGCCAGTTTTTCGGCAATAAGCCCTTCAAATAATCTGCCGAAGGCTTCGCCGGAATAGAATTGCCCATATTCCTCCGGGGTGGCAAATTTCACCCGCAGCTGCTCGCTTTCCACCAGCCTGATATAGGGAATTAGTCTGGCGATTGCTCTAAGTTTTAACGCCAGGCTTCTTTCGTCCAGTCCCTCGCCATTACCCAGTGGTCCAAACCCCCGCACTTGCCCGACAAAATCATCGACAACTGCGGCAAACAGGTTCCCTTCGCCGGAAGACATAAATTCCAACCTTAATCTTTCGGGGTTAAGTCCCAGGGTTGCCATGATTTTTTTGAAAAGAAAAACCTTGTTTAATATATGGTAATTGCCTTGGGTAAGATAGTTACATTCATTTAAACGACAAGCTCCGATAAACACCCCGTCCATACCCTTCGTAAAAGCCCGGAGTATATGTGCCAGGTCCACTCTGCCGGTACACATGACACGCAGCAGCCTAATTTCCGTCGCATATTGTAGTCTGGACACGCCAGCTAAGTCCGCAGCTCCGTAGCCTCACCACTGGCAGACAAAACCCAGTACCCCCGGTCTGAATTTAAGTTCTGCACTCACTGCCTTCCACCTCCTTTGTCTATTATCCATGGAGCAAAAGAACCGCTTCTTTGCTTCATACGTGAACCGCTGCATCTAATTTGGCGCTATAGCGCAGCACCAGCAAGGCGCTCGCACTGGCCGTGCAGCGGCAATTCAACTACCGCATCAATCTGGCTCATCAGTTCTTCATCGGTAAAGTGTTTGAGCTGTATAGCCCCCGTTGGGCATTTCGCGTTACAGAGACCATCTCCT
>DMPF01000037.1:4381-4800 GCA_003456095.1 Bacillota bacterium | reverse complement strand
AACTTTCTCGTAAGCTGGCTGAGCTATCTGAGGCTACAAGATAACAAGGAGGGGTATGCAAGTATGGGCATGCAAATTATGAAAAAATACCAACTCGAATTATTCTGCTTTGAAGTCGGCAGCTGTGACAACCATGTCTGGGTGGATCTAGGTGCCGTAAGCCTGCCGGCAGCTCTGCTTGAAAAAATGTCGGACCTGGGAATTATTGAAATAAAAGGCAAACAGATGCGCGCCGACCATATCTGCCGTGCGTACAAGGCGGTACGTCTGCACCGGGCTCTAGGAGTAAATCTGAATGGGACAGCGATTATCCTTGACCTTCTGGATCGTATGGAAGAACTGCACGAAGAACTACTCGAAGCGCTGCAACAGCAGCGAAGGTAACACAGGCGGACACACACAATTTCGGGACACAAAAA
>DMPF01000037.1:0-4086 GCA_003456095.1 Bacillota bacterium | reverse complement strand
GTTCTCTAAACGCTAACTTAACAAAAATTTCGGGACACAATGAAAATTTTTTGCAAAAATTTTCATTGTGTCCCGAAATTTTTGTGTCCCGAAATTTTTATTAAGTTAGCGTTTAGAGAACTGGGGCGCACGGCGCGCCTTTTTTAGTCCGTACTTCTTCCGTTCTTTCATCCGTGGATCGCGTGTCAGGAAACCTTCCCGCTTCAGCACGGGACGATATTCCCCTCCAGCCTCCAGGAGGGCCCGGGCGATACCGTGGCGCAGTGCGCCGACCTGTCCGCTGGTACCTCCGCCTTCCACGCAGGCAACGACATTAAACTTGTTGGCCGTTCCGGTAATCTCCAGGGGGCGGCGCACCTGTTTCTTTAAACCATCAATACCAAAGTAGTCATCCAAATCTTTGCTGTTGACCGTTACCCTGCCTTCTCCAGGCAAGAGACGGACCCTGGCAATTGCCTTTTTACGACGGCCTGTTCCGTAATATTGTACTTGTGCCAATTTTAACCCTCCCTTCCTTATGGGGTATTTTGCTTCGCTACTCTTTTGGCATTATACACCCACAGAGATGGTTGCTGGGCCGTGTGGGGATGGCGATCGCCGGGATATACTTTCAATTTTTTGAACATGGCACGACCAAGGCGGTTACCCGGAAGCATCCTTTTTACCGCCAGGTAAACAGCTTTTTGGGGCTCAAGGGTAATCAGCTCGTCATAGCGTATTTTTCTTATACCACCGGGATAGCCGGAATGACGGTAATAATACTTTTGACTCAATTTGCGCCCCGTAAGCATCACTTTGGCCGCGTTGAGCACGATCACACCGTCTCCCGTATCCAGGTGAGGCGTATAAACCGGCTTATGTTTCCCCTTCAAAATCCTTGCAACTTCGCTGGCCACCCTCCCCAGCGGCAGCCCTGCAGCATCAATTACGTACCATTTACTTTCCAGATCATTTTCCCTGGGCATCCACGTTTTCTGCATTATTCCCTACCCGGCCGGATCATCGAGTGCCGGATAGAACCTCCTTTCCGTTAAAAGCACCACGCATTAAATTTTATTATAATAATTCTGCAACGTCAAGCTCAATAATAGATTACTTTCAATCAAAAGATTACTTTTTCCAGGCACAATCCCCTGGCCGGGGCCGTTGCTCCGGCTGGCCCGCGGCACCCCTGCCGCAAGATATCTCCCACAACGGCGGGGTCCAAACGCCCTAGACCCACTTCCACCAGCGTTCCTGTAATGTTACGCACCATCTTATAGAGAAAACCATCCCCTTTAAAGATAAGGTAGATAAACTGTCGCCGCCCGATCAGCTTCAGGCTGTAGAGCGTGCGCACCGTAGTTTTAACGCAGCTTCCCGCAGCCTGGAAAGCCCTGAAATCATGCCTGCCCCGCAGGCAGGCAGCCGCTTTTTGCATGCTCGCTAAATCAAGGGGACGGGCCACATGCCAGGCATAGCGCCTCTGTAAAACATCGGGAAAAGGACCGTTATCGATCGTATAGGCGTAAACTTTAGCCCAGGCGTCCCGCCTGGCGCTAAAGTCCTCTTCAACCTGACGCGCTCCTACCACCACTATATCTTCCGGCAACAACCCGTTTAACGCCAAGGGCAGGCGAGACTCCGGAACAAGGGTGGGAGCAGAAAAATTAACAACTTGCCCCCTGGCATGCACACCCGCATCGGTACGGCCTGCCGCTTCCACCCTGATCGTGCTGCCGTAAAGCACAGCCAAGGCCTGCTCCAGGCAGAGCTGCACTGTAGGGGCATTTGCCTGAATTTGGAAACCATGATATGCTGTTCCGTCATAGGTAAGGCAAAGCATATAAGCGGGCACAGGTTAAACTCCTGTAAAAACAATGGCTACGGCAATACCGCAGGCGGTAAGAACTCCCAGGTAATCAAGAGCGGTAATCTGCTGTTGCCGCATCTTCGTACGGTTTTCGCCTCCATGGTAACAACGGGATTCCATAGCCACTGCCAGATCATCGGCGCGCCTGAACGCACTCACAAAAAGGGGAACAAGCAAGGGAACGAGACTATGTGCCCGGCGGAAAACGTTGCCGCTTTCAAAATCAGCACCACGGGCCATCTGAGCTTTGCGTATTTTGTCGCTTTCCTCCATGAGCGTGGGGATAAAGCGCAGCGCAATGGTCATCATCATGGCAATCTCGTGTCCGGGAACCTTAAGAAAACGCAGGGGCCGCAGCAAAAACTCGATCCCGTCGGCAAAAGCAATGGGCGTTGTGGTGAGGGTTACAAGCAGGGTGGCGATAACCAAAAGAATAAGGCGCAGCGTCATGAATAAACCGAGATAAACTCCCCTTTCTTCAATGGTCAGCATACCAAAACGCCAAAAGACCTGCCCCCCTTTGGTAAAGAGAACGTGGATCACAAGTGTAAAAAAAACAATATATAAGACCGGTTTCAAGCCGCGCAAGAAATAACGCCAGGGCAGGTTTGTGCTAAAGAAAGCAACAAGTAAGAAAAAAACGAAAAAAAGCATGCCGTTAAAAGTATTTACCAGGAAAAGGGCGGTAATGATAATGAGCAGACTGAGCAATTTGGCCCGCGGATCGAAACGGTGCAGCAGGGAGTTTCCGGGAAGATAATGTCCTAAAGTAATGCTGTGCATCCCGCTCATACACATTCCTTCCGGTAAAGCTGTAAAACCTCCTGTGCTGCTTCATTTACGGTAAATATGTCCGTACGCACCCCTTTGCCCTGACGGCGCAGCCGCTGCAGCAGTTCGCTTAATGGTGGAATCTCCAATCCGGTATCCTTGATCAGCGAATCAGCACCGAACACGTCGGCAGGCCGGCCCTGCAACAACATTTCCCCATGATAAAAGACAAAAAGCCTCTCCGCCAAACGGGCAACCTCTTCCATATTATGGGTAACAAGGATAACCGTAAGCCTCTCCTCCCGGTGCAGGCGGCTTACCTGCTCCATAAACTGACGCCGCCCCCGTGGATCCATGCCCGCCGTAGGCTCGTCCAGGATCACAACCTGCGGCCGCATCGCCAGAATTCCGGCCATAGCCACCCGGCGTTTTTCTCCCCCGCTGAGCTGAAAGGGGGAGCGATCCTTAAATGCGCTAAAATCAAGGCCCATGGCTTCCAGCCCAAAACGAACTCTCTCATCCAGCTCTCTGCCGCCCAGACCCAGATTGCGCGGTCCAAAGGAGACATCAGCAAAGACCGTTTCCTCAAAAAGCTGGTGCTCCGGAAACTGGAATAACAGGGCAACGCGGGAGCGGAGTCCGCGCAGATTCATCTCCCCGGTCCAGATATTATTACCTTCAAACAGCACCTCGCCACCGGTCGGCTTCAAAAGCCCGTTGAAATGCTGTACCAAGGTGGATTTGCCTGATCCGGTCTCACCGATAATGCCCACAAACTCGCCGGCTGATATGCTCATAGTAACCCTTTTCAGTGCTTCAACCTGAAAAGGCGTGCCCGGCATATAGGTATGGGATAATCCCCTGGTTTCGATTAACATAAATGGTTCACCAGCTGCTCCACATTAAGAATATGGGATGGCACGGCCAGTCCCCCTTCACGTAAGGCCCGCACCAAAGCCGGTATGACCGGCAAATCTATCCCTATGGTTTCAAGGTCAAGCTTTCCGCCGAAAATCTCCACCGGGCTGCCACTGCAGGCAATCCGGCCACGATCCAACACGATAATCCGGTCCGCCTCCAGAGTTTCTTCCATGAAATGGGTGATATGGATCACCGTTACCCCTTCACTGCGGTTAAGCATGCGTATGGTTGCCAGAACTTCCCGGCGGCCGCGGGGATCCAGCATGGCCGTAGGCTCATCCAGCACCAGGCAGCGAGGACGCATGGCCAGAATCCCGGCAATAGCCAGTCGCTGTTTTTGCCCTCCGGAGAGAAGGTGGGGGGCATGCCGGGCCATATCGTTAAGGCCTACCACTGCGAGGGATGCAGCTACGCGCTGCCGGATCACCGGGGGATCAATTCCCAGGTTCTCCAAGCCGAAGGCCACATCTTCTTCCACAGTGGTAGCTACAATCTGGTTGTCCGGATTCTGAAAGACAAGTCCCACACGGCGCCTTATCTCC